>JAYTUL010000042.1:0-70941 GCA_043744555.1 bacterium
CGCAAAGTATTGTGTGCCATTTTCCTTGCTTCGACGATCGCTCCGAAGAAGAAAAAGCTACCTTAAAAAAGACTCGATTTATGTACCTTATGCCGAAAAAGTGGGCACTTTATTTAGTGTCCACTTTTTGGGGTACAGATCACTTTATGCGGGACTTTTTAGAGTCCCACAAAATATCCAGTCCTGTAAGGGCGAGGATGAAGTGACATAATCAGCTACTCCGAGCGTCAGATTGTGGGTTGCGCATTACATGTTATGTAGTGAAATTGTGATAAAGGAGATATAAAAGATCCGCATTGAGGCGGATCTTAATTTTAAGTTATTGAGGGAGGGCACCTGATTGTTTCCAGATGCGAAGCCCCATGATGACCATCCAAAGAGCTGCCGCGATCCCGACATAACCGTCACACTGGGGTGCGTTCCAGATCATCACAAAAAGTGCTGAGATCAATACTCCAAGAGAGAGGATCAAGTCTCCGAGGATATGCAGCAGGTTCGCACGAATAAGATGCTTATCGCTCTCTTCACAAGGATCAATAGTGTGCACAATACGATGCATCCACACGTTTCCCACAACACTCACGAATGCCGCGATGATGACAGGAATACCGGGGAATGCGACGGGAGAGTATATCCGCTCCCACGACGCCCACACAATGAATGGTGCAGATGCCCATAGCAGTATGACGGCAAGACGTGTCATGCATCGCTTGATGTGACTCCAGTCTGTTTCAGGCATGAGTATCGCCTGATATGAAACTAGCATTGAACCAAACAACACAATGCCATCCGCAAAACTGTGCAGAGCATCAGCAAAAAGTGAGATGCTATTTGCAAAGAAAAGTATTACCCACTGCATTACGCAGATGAATATATTTACGTAAAGTGCCAAGCGGTAGCTTGAAAACGATTCCTGTCTATAATCGACCATGAGTGCCTCCCTAAAGACCAGTCTTTTTAAACACTACGCTCCTCTATACTTGCCGTCAAACCAACAAATTCATCATAAATTTGTGCGATTTGCTATAATGAAGTGATGTTATATACAGGCAAAGGTGACAACGGCACAACAGGACTTTTTGGCTGTGACCAGCGCATGTCCAAAAGCTCTGCGATAGCAGAGGCACTTGGTTCGGTCGACGAGATAAACTCGCTCATTGGTGTTGTCAAAATGAGGGCAAAAGACATAAGTGCAGTTGCGGGACTTACGTACCATGAACTCCTCTCAGATGTGCAGCAAGATCTCTTCATTATTCAGGCTGAGCTTGCTGGTGCTGATAAACAAATGGACAAAGAGCGGGTGAGTAAGGTTGAAGGCTGGATAGGGACTATCGAAAGTGAGCTCCCACCCATCAAATCATTTTTTGTTTCAGGTGGATCTATGGAAGGTGCCATGTGCGACTACGCGCGCACGGTTGCTCGTCGCGCCGAGCGTCGCGTCGTTGCCGCTATCGAGGAGGGGACTGCACACGAGAAGCCTCCGATGCTTGCATACCTGAACCGACTTTCGAGCTTGCTCTATGCGCTGGCACGACTCGCCAATCATCGTGCGGGAATTATCGAAGAAAAACCCCACTACTGATAGAATCCGTAAAATCGGCGCACTACTCATTATTCCCACTCCCATCTTCGACAGGCAGTATAACTCATACAACCTCTCGAAGAATGAAGCGGTCCATAACTTCGTATTGCATCCAATTTTATGAATACTATCGATGAGTGGTATTTTTTTTATAAAAATAAGAAAGCGGCCGGTAAGGGTCGCTTTTTGATCCGTAAATGGAACAGTTACACTGGTCAGTTGTTCTTGCTGGAACGCAAGGAACTCTTTTGGTCTCTAGCAGATTGGTAGAGCATTACGAACAAAATCATGACGGCTGCGATGACAGGAATAAACATGTATGTCTCCTTGAAAAGTGAACTGGGAGGGATTCCCTTATTATTTATACACTATTTATTGCTATCTGTCAATACCCATAAAATATCCTTGATATTCTGACGTTATTTGGTATAGTGCAACGTAAGCACCGCAGGGTGCTTTTACTTCATAACCTTACGGATCAGCAGTTATGCTTGTTATGAGGTAGAAAGTTAGATTATCACCACGTGTGATTCATGGTGCCTATGGTGTAGCGGTTAGCACAGAGGCTTGTGGAGCCTTTAGCTAGGGTTCGATTCCCTATAGGCACCCTAATGAATACAGAATCAAAAAGCCCCCTAAAATAGGTGACTTTTTGGTTCTAGCCATATCTTTGTTTGAGGGTACCACGATGGTATAATTTTCAAATGGAAAATTATTCACATGAAAAATTTGATAGTATTAATTCTGAATTGCAGGATGTAAGTGAGAAGATCGTTTCTCTGACTCAGAAGCAAGAAGACTTGATGAGTGAGCGAGAGTTGTTACTTCGTGATGCTGAAAATGAAGCAAGAATTATTGATGTACTTTACGACATTGAAGGAGGGGACCCCTTCGTTGATGGGAGGAAAACTGTTGAGGATTGTCTAAGTGCATACCTGATTGAAGCAAAACTAAGGATTTCATCCTACGACCCTAATATTAGAGAATACAAGGAAAGAGAGATTGGTAGTCGTTTTGATGAAGCAGTCACTATTTTTAATAGAGAAGATTTAAATACAGAGGATTACGACAAGTTTCGTGAAGCAGTCAAAAAACTACGAGTGGGATTCTATGCAGAGCCATCTTGGGGTGAGACACTTAGAGAAAACATACCTGTGACAGTAAAAAGTATGGAGGTGTCTGAACCTGGCTTTTCAGGACACGGATTTTGGTATGGTTATAGATTTAATCTTACGGTAGAGGATGAAGATAACAAACGGATAAGTCTTCGTGTTGACGATATTTTGAAAGAGGAACTTGGGATACAGAAACTAACAAAAACTCGCCGTGCCATTATTAAAGAAACAATGCCATCCAAACTCAACCTGAAGATAGTAGCCTATTGGACTCACGGTCACGGTGGAGGGAATAACCCCAACCAGGTGGAGTCTCGGCCAATCTCAGAGTATGAAATATCAGACGCTGATATTGAGCAGTGGGTTGAGGCAATTAGAAACAGATTGCAATAGACTAACTAATAATCTGATACTCAATCTACGCAAATACTAGTGCATTCAGGAGTAAGGTAAAATATAGGAATATAGATACTCGTATCATCCAAACGCTGGAATACACTTCTAACATTTCTATACAGAGACTGTCCACTCATTGGCTTTTGCTCGTAAGCACACTAAACCTCAATGAGTCTTGCGGAAGTTTCCCAAACTTTCTCACTCTACGATGGCAGTCCGCGGAATTTAAAAGGAAGACCCCCGAAAGGGGTTTTCATTTTATGAGGTGGCTTGTTTTTTTATGACTCAATATATGCTACGGTGTCGGTCTTGATTGCTTCCAAGCAGGCAGGAATACTTTTTTGTAAACTCGAAGTGAAGAGGGGCACTGCGTCTTCTGGAGCAACAAAATCATACTTCTCCAATTCTGTAGTTTGTAGTTTGATTTGAGATATTTGTTCATCAGTCAATATGCCGCCAGAGAAAACGAATTTAAGTGAGTCAGTGAATACTCCCTTTTGGGGACCGTAATATACACCCACTAACTTTAGTGAGGGCATATCAAGTCCAGTCTCTTCTTTGGTCTCGCGAATAGCACAATAGAGGGGGGATTCGTTGTCATCACACGCACCTCCAGGCACAAGCCAACCTTCCCTGTAGTCAGGCTTCACGATCAGTAATTCTCCTCTTGTATTAAAAAATAAAACAGCAGTTCCAACTTGTTTTTTGGGAAGCATCTTTGCGTATTCTTCATCGGTGAATTTTTTTACCATTTCCCCATCCTATCATTTTTTCCATAGAAGAATCAGTCTCTTTATTCGTGTTACGAGTAGTCATGTTTGATATAGGCTAGCGCGAGTGTGTGGGTTTTTTGTGGGGTTAAATCATGAAACGCGTCTATGAAACTGCCCTCGCCACTTGTTCGGCAGAAGCGGGTTTTTGATGTAATTGTCAGCACGGCAACACTTGTCATTGTCTCGCCAGTGCTACTCTTGTTTACCGTATTAATCTTTCTTGAACACACACTCTTGCTCCACCCATTTGATCCACTTTTTTATTTTGATGAGCGTAACTCAAGGAACAAAATGTTCCCTTTATGTAAATTCAATATCTTTGATCAGCGTGTTGTCGATGCACTTAAGCTGCAGCATGTGTTCATTCATACGAAGAAACTCGAATGGGCTGGTAATACGACCATCATCGGCAAAGTTTTGAGATAGGTCTATCTCGACGAACTTCCACAGTTGTCGAATGTGCCGCGAGAGGATATGAGTCTCGTTGGTCCGCGCCCACTCAATAAAGAAGTATATGAGAGTATGAATGAAGCAAGGGTTCATCCGCTCGCATACATACAAGGAGGTATGACAGGATATTTTCAGTCAGAAAAAGATTATGTACATAGTAATGCTGAAGCGATGGACGCAATCTATTTGAATAAGTATTTAAACGAAAGTTGCTGGAGCGTACTCTTGTTCGATATAAAGATAATCCTACGTACCGTGCATGTCCTGCTTCGCGCAAAAGGCGTGTAAGAAGGGAATTAAATTGACAACTAAAGTTTCCATATACCCAAGGGGAACAAAATGTTAGTATGCACTCATGATTGACCTACTTGCCATTTTTTGTGCTAAATATCTCATCGCACTTTCCTTCATATTGGGAGGCGCAGCTCTGCTTAAGTTGTCAAGATATGAACAGCGGTCGATAATAATTTTCGGCGCCATAACACTTCCGCTTATTTATCTCACTGCATTAATCGCAAGTCATTTTTACCACAACCCACGCCCATTTGTTGTCGAACATTTTATCCCGCTCATTGCCCATGCTGACGACAATGGATTCCCATCAGATCATATGCTGCTCGCATCAGCGATCGCTGCGATATGGATCATCTATCGCCGACGTATCGGGCTCGTGCTTTGGGCGCTCGCGCTCCTGATCGGAGCTGCACGCGTGTATGTTGGGGTGCACCATCCTGTAGATATCATTGGTAGCATCGTCATAGCTGGTAGCGTATCTTGTGTGCTTTATATCGTAACAAAAAAGAGATCAAAGTTTTTTTATCTCTTTGATAAGTAACCCACTCTCGTCCAGTTCGTCTGTGTATTGAATAACAACTTTGACTCCCGGTGCTAATGCGAAATTATTTGCGCCATTCTTCATAAGAAAGGTCTTGGACTTTTGTTGGTTTTGAATCGTGAGGGCGGTTATGTCGGTCTGAATATTTATTTTGATGATGCTACCAGTAAAATAAAAATTATCTTCCAAGTCGTTTTCAAACCTGTCTTCAATTGATGAACGGAGAGGAATTATGTGCGTAAGTCCGCGTGTTGTATCGCCGATGAAATCCCCCCATGGATCCATCTCGCTCTTTGAGAAAAGCATAAGTCCAACGCTCGCACCGCTCACTAGGATAAATGTACCTACCACTAGCCACACACGCTCTTTTACGAAGGGCCAGTCAGTTTGTCGGTAGATAATATAAATACCCAAAACTCCAGACAGGGAAATAATCAAGAACTCAAGAAGAAAATTCGCAATATTTTCAATCACAGAGCTTTGCGTGAATTCAAAAATACTTGTTTTTTCACCGAGGTCATATAGAAAGAAGCTCATGGCAAAGGTCGCAATGAATGCAAGTGCTATCATGCAACTAATGCGAACCGCAAGTATTGTTCTCCCATACCATCGGCCGTGCGGTTTTGCCGACTTGATGTTCTCCTGTATTTTTTGGAGCAGTTCGTTGTTGTGGGGATTTTCCATTTTATTTGTTTGGAAACTGACTCTTGAGACGCTCTCTTATCCGCTTTATTCTGACCGCAAGAGTGTTCGGCTTTATCTTTAACATATCAGATATCTCGATCAATGAAAGCTCCTCGAGATAAAATAACGTAAGTAAGTTACGGTCTTCGATCGAAAGAAATGCTAGTATGTGCTCAACATAGTCTTTTTCCTCGTAATGTCTCGATGGGTCGTATGGAGAATGATATTCTTCGAGTGGAACAGTTGTGCTACGCACCTTTCGTCTCATGAGGTCAATCGCCTGGTTGTGTGCGATGCGATATATCCACGCTGAAAAAGAAAGCCCAGAAGTGTAGGTCGCAAGGTTGATAAAGGCTTTCATAAACGTATTCGCCAAACACTCGTCTACATCGTCCTTGTCACCATTTAGGAGTCGATACAAATAACGTGAAAGCTTGGGATAGTAGCGGACAACAAGTTGCGAAAAATATTCCTTGTCTTTGTCGAGCGTAAGATCTATAAGTTCATTATCGGTCTGCGTCGGCGTTACTTCGTTCATTGGCATATGCTAACACACCCGCGTTAGAGCGGGTGTGTTGGGGGATTTTATTTGAAAATTTAATCGCTCGTTTCTTTATCGTTTCCATCTTTTTCGCCCTCATGCATACCCTCTGCTTTGTCATGAGCTGCCTTTTGGGCGGGAGTGAGAGCTGCCTCCTCTGCATCATTCATCTCTGGTTGATCTTTACTCTCTGATTTTTCGCTGACCTCATTTTTGTCGCCAGAATCTTTGTTACTGGCCTCACTCTCTTCTTTTGCCTTTATATCGGCTGGGGTCATGCTTTGTTCTGCAATCTTTTCTGCTCTATCGCTCTCTTCTGTCGGGGCGATAGCAGTTGTCCCAGTACTTGCGATCACGGGGGTATTCGTAGAACTATCTGCTGCTGCATAGTGAGCGAATGTCATTCCTCCTCCTGCAATCAAACCAAGAGATACTAAAACAGCGTATAGAGCTTTCTGTGTCATATTTGATGAAATTTAAACGTAATAATATAGTACTCACAGAAGTTGATATACTTCACTTAAGCACTATAATTATTACGCCTCAAAAAACAAAATATGACAGACAGAGTTACCTTGCCATCTTTCTCATCGAAAACGATGCTTAATAAAGTTCCAGAAATTACACTGTATTTCTGGGTCATTAAAATCCTTTGCACTACAGTTGGAGAAACAGCAGCTGATTTTCTCAACGTTAATTTAAATGCTGGTCTCACTATTACTTCTATTGTCACAGGCGTACTGTTGGCGATTGCACTTTTCTTTCAATTCAGAGCAAGAAAATATATTCCAAGTGTTTACTGGCTTACTGTTGCATTAGTGAGTGTGTTTGGCACATTAGTGACCGATAATCTCACCGACAAAACTGGCTTGCCGCTACAAGTGAGCACTCTCATCTTTGCAGCACTGCTTGGAATTACATTTCTAGCTTGGTATGTAAGTGAAAAGACCCTTTCAATTCACTCAATATTTACACGAAAGCGCGAGGCGTGGTATTGGCTCGCTATCCTTTTCACTTTTGCGCTCGGCACTGCATCAGGTGACCTGATGGCAGAAGGTCTGGGACTGGGGTATTTCACTACAGGTCTCATTGTCGCCGGAGTCATTGCGACTACAGTGTTAGCCTGGAGATTCAAGATGAATTCCGTCTTGTCATTCTGGATAATCTATATTCTCACGCGTCCGCTCGGTGCTTCAATTGGTGACTTTCTTTCACAGCCTACTAACCACGGCGGACTCGGGCTCGGAGCACCTATGACGAGCCTCCTGTTTCTTTTGGCGATTTCAGGAACCGTTGCCTATCTTTCTCTGACCAAGCGGGATGTGATAGCTGCTGCGGCAACGGAACGTACAGACGAGTCAAAAGAAAAAGGCGGACTCTGGCAGACTGCTCTCGTTGTCGCGTTGTTTAGCATTATTGGGGTAACGGGTTACCAAATACGTCATGCGGCGCTCCTCACCGATAACTCGAGTTCGACATCTACTAGTAGTTCAAGTGTGACTACGAACACTGGAGTGTCGCTGCTTGGTGATCTCTCCACATTCAAGATAATTACACAAGACACACTTGCTAAGCTTAATGCGAGCGATCAATCAGGTGCAACGACTCGAATTAGTGATCTCGAATATGCATGGGATCAGGCGGCATCTCGACTCAAAGCCAAAAATGGTACTGAGTGGACAAAGATAGACAAGAAGATTGATACGGTCTTACGAGAGTTGAGATCTACAAGTCCGAATCTTTCGACTGAAAAGTCGGCCCTCGATGCCTTGCTTGTGGTGCTCAATTAAGAAGTGTTCAGTAGCGTAAGTCTTGCAACATTTAAAAAAAAGAAACCCACAATTAGTTTATTTTTCTCAGCCCCTTTTTTCAAGTAGTGCGATGATCTTATTGAGCTTAGTTAAATCAATCTCTGAAAGATGTCTCTGTAATTCTTCGATCTCCTCTTTTGCCTTAATGTTCGTTTCGTAATCTTCAAGCGCTTGATGGCGGTCCCGCTCTGACTGGCGGTTCTGGCTCATCATGATGATCGGAGCCGCATATGCTGCTTGCGTAGAAAAAAGAAGATTCAAAAGAATAAATGGGTATGGATCCCAATGAGAAACGAATGCAACAATATTCAATATCATCCACAGAAAAACAATTATTGATTGCCAGATAATGAACTTCCATGAGCCCATTACTTTTGCTACTTTATCTGAGAGACGTTCTCCTGCCGTGGATGTCTCTTTGTGCTTTTGATGCCAAGTCTTACTATGATGACCTTTCTCATTCGTATGCATATATGTATTTAGTAAATTTTAGAGCTTGAGCTCATTTGTAACAATATCGACAAGCTTATTCGGTGGTGTGTTTGATTTAATGAGATACATGAGCGCGCCACCCGCAAGCGCTTTCTCGATGCCCGCTTTATCAACAATATTTGAAAAAATGAGTATCGGTATTTTTGCTGTTTCAGGAGCGTTCTTTAGTTTTTCAAGCACCTCAAGCCCTGACATATCCGGAAGCATGAGATAAGGAGTATGAGGTCGGGCTTATCTGAGAATAAGGCCGATATACCCGCACCCTCAATTCCCTCACGAGTCGCGAGGATATTTGCATGTATAAATTTTTCGATGATGAGGTTGATCAAAAAAAGTATCATCCTCGATGCAAAGCATTTTTTTAGCTTCATTTAGCACCTTTTCAGTGTAGCGCGCTCTTCCTGCTTTAGAAAGTTACTTTGGGGAAAGTACAAGATAAATAGGGAGTATGTAATTATCTTTTCCTGCGAGTAATGATAAACAATATTTAATAAAAAGTTACTGAACATGGCTGTGTGTTGATTGTTCGGGTTATACTTGAAGAAACAAACAGCATGTATTCATATCACATTAAATGGAGCGGTATATTGAGTTTTGGGTTCGTTATTTTCGCGGGGTATTTTTTGCAATCAACTTTTGCGTCAGCAAGTGTGCTCGCGGGAGTCTCAAGCGATGTGAACATCGGAAGTGGTACACATATCACCCGCACCCTCCACTATGGCATGCGAGGAGGTGACGTAAAAAACCTGCAGGTGGACTTGAGCGAACTTATCTCGTTATATCCAAGCGGTAAAGTGACAGGTTTCTTTGGTCCCGCAACTGCGGCTGCGGTTAGTCGTTTACAAAAACAAGAAAAGGCAAATTTAGAGAGTGCTTCAAGTGCAACAAAAAGCACAACAAAACTCGGAACTGTAGATACGCAGACTGCGAATTTGATCCGCCTCCGAGTCACACAAAAAAAATGTCCGCTCGATATGCGTTCGCGACAAAAGTGCCTTGAAGAAAATTATACACATTATGCAAATAGCCAAGGGGTTGATATTGCGCTCCGCCTTCTTAGTCTTGAGGTGAATGAGGAGCCGCAATTTGAGGGAATGTGCCACTCGGTGATGCACCTAATCGCACACGCTGCGGTTCATGAATTTAAAAATTTCGGAGTTGCAATGAATCACGGAACAACACTATGCCAGAATGGCTATTATCATGGTGTCATCGAAGAATATCTCCGCAATGAGAATGTTGATGCGCTTTCAGGGGATGATCTGCGCAATTTTTGCCCTACGTCGTTTAAGGCTACGTCCTCTCCTACTGACACCCTTAATTGCATACACGGCATAGGGCATGCGCTCATGTATATGACCCGCAATGACCTGCCCAAGTCGCTTGTTCGCTGTGGAGATTTTTTGGATGACCATATGCGTAGTCAGTGTCTGACGGGAGCATTCATGCAAGAAGGCTTCATGGCGACCAGTTCAAAACAAAGCGTAATAGATAAGGATGTGCAAGGGTGTTCGCAAAGCCAACATCAAGATGAGTGCTTTATCGCTCTGTCTGCGAAAGCGATGCACGACAATGGTGCAAGCGCAAAGATCGTAGAGCGCTTTTGTGACACACTTATCGACATCAACACTCAGCGAGTGTGTAAGAATGCAGTTATAAACACAAACTAAATCTCATAGTTTGAGTCATGCCGAGAGAGCCTTCATCAATTGACTTTTTTCGACTAACTAAGCTAGAGCCGGCGCGGCTATCGTGGCAAGGATTCGCAGCAGAAGTCGGCATTTCGACATGATCTTCGTTGCGTCACAGTACGGTATTCCACTTTCAGCAACCCACACTATCACTAGCAGGATAACCGGCTCGGCAGCTTCGCTTAACGCCAAGTGGGTAAATTGTGGAGTGGTGCGTAACATCGTGCTTGCGTGGATCCTCACGTTTTCTGTGTGCACGCTCATTGCGTTCCTTGTTTGCAGCGATATTCGCATGTTCTAGCCCACGCCTCTTTGGCGCATTTTTTTAAAAATAAATTCGTGATGTGTGATATGATTTTTCCATAAAGTGAAAAAGAAATACTATTGGATAGTAGGTTGTGTGATACTTTGCTTCGTTGTATATGTGGAGCAAAGCTCAGCGCTCTTTCGCGCACCACTAGAGCGTATCGATAATACTGAAGATGCATTCGTCGATAATATACTACTTGATCTGGGTAAGTTAAGTGATGAGCGGGTCTCACCAAAAGTATTTTTTCTTGATGTACCCATCCTCACCTATCACCAAGTCCGCCCAATAACGGAAGTCGACGATGAGCGATACAGAAGGTTTATTACGACCCCTCTGGAGTTTGAGCGACAAATGCAGTTTATCAAAGAAGAGGGATACAACGTTATCCCACTTTCAGATGTAGTCGCGCATCTCAAAAGTAGTAAGCCACTAGAAGGGAAAAATATTGCGATCACCTTCGATGACGGATACAAAAGTCAACACACTTTTGCATTTCCGATTCTACAAAAGTTCGGCTATACAGGAACGTTTTTTATTTATACCAATGCGATCGACAAGCTGAGTGCGTCTATGACGTGGGATGAGATCATTGATCTCGATAGTCATGGCATGAGCATCGGAGCGCATACACGAAGTCATGCAATGCTTACCACCATCAGCGATAAAAGTATATTGCACGATGAGATCGAGGGCAGCAAAGAAGATATACAGGCACATCTAAAAAAAAATATCGATCTTTTTGCTTACCCCTTTGGAGCGCAGGATGAGTTAATTAAAACTGAGGTAGAGCAGGCAGGTTTTACTGGAGCAGTCAGCGTAAACATGGGTCACTTACAAACTAAGACAATACGCTACGCGCTCAAACGTTATAATGTAAACGATAATGATGTTGAATTCCGTGCGCTTCTCGTGGCAAATAAAAAATGATCAAAATAAACCCCTCATGTGAGGGGTAAGGGTCTGAATCGTAGCTACATCACTGCTTGCAGTCGAAACAATAAAGAAGTACGGACTACTGTCGAAAAATAATCTCCTCGACACACAGACACTATTCGCGCGTTGGGTGAAGGCATTCACCCACGATAACCAAGCACAGAGGAAAGTTGCGCATAGAAAGATCGCAAGAGTTATCGCATAGATAACAGAGGTCAAGGGTGTCGGCGCTTACGATAAGGTCAGATGCGCGCTACTGCACACTTTCAATTAGAAAATTACAGGCACCGAAACTGCTCATCAGTATCGGCACTTTAAGGACTGAAAGACTGCCGCCACGGCACAAAAGGTAAAAGATAGATGAACCAAACTAGGGCAGCTGAGCTAGTTTTCTTTGTTTTTACCTAACATTTACCTCCTATTTTTTAAAATGAAATATTTCGCCGTGTTGGGTGTAATAATAAATAAGGAATATGTGAGAATATTTCCTTGCCAAAGCTTACCCGTTAACTGTATCGTCTATACAAAATAGAAAATATAATTCCTCTCGATTTTTTTAATGAGAACGAGTAGGAAGTTGACTATTAGAGTGGCTCTGTAGGGTGCATGCGAATCGGCTCAAATGTGACCGAGACGATGATTGTTATGGCCAAGAACTCGGGGCATACCTCCTGTATCTGAAGTTAGTAAAACGTGGATAATATAAAACCAAACTGACGCAAAAGCTCTCCTCATGGAGGGTTTTTGCGTCAGTGGGATAAATTCACGTGCTTGCTGTACTATTCTTTAATATGGACACTATAAGCGAAGAGGCGACAGATGAAGAGCTGGCGATACGGGTCCAAGCTGGCGACAAAGCAGCATTTGCTTCCATCATGGAGCGGTTTGAGGGTAAGTTGTTGCGCTACGGAAATAAATTCCTTGCTGAACGCGAAGACGTTGTCGATATAGTACAGGAAGTTTTCATAAGCGTGTACCAGAATATAAAAAGTTTTGATGTGTCACAAAAGTTTTCTCCGTGGATCTACCGTATCGCGCACAACGCATTTGTAAATGGTCTCAAAAAGAAGAGCCGCAACCCCTTCGTGATGCTTGATTTTGACGCATTGCTCTCTCACACGGTAAGTGAGGACCCGCTTCGAGGTGAACGCGAGCAGGAAGAGGTGCACAAAATGATCGATGTGGGATTAGATCAAATATCGGCCAAGTACAAAGAGATCCTTATCTTGTATTATTTAGAGGAGTTGCCATACAAGGAGATTGCCGACATTCTCGAGGTGCCCACCGGTACAGTCGGCATCCGCATAAAGCGCGCAAAAGAGGCACTCAAAAAAGTTTACGAAAAAATGCAATTCCAATATGGCGAAACATAAAAACCCCCCACAAATAAATATCAAGGAAAAAGTGTTTGAAAAAATAAGCGCGAACGAATTGACCATGCGCCCCAAGAGCTACTTCATTCTCAAAGCAGCAGCGCTTATCACCTTGGGAATTGCGGTACTTACGATCTCGGTGTTCGTCTGCGATTACATACTATTAAGTCTACGCATTAATGGCCACTACTCACTGCTTAGTTTTGGCTCAAGGGGTATGTGGATGTTCTTTACCTTCATTCCATGGGGCCTGCTTTTCTTTGATGGGATCTTGGTTTTCTTGCTTGAGCGTTTGCTTCGACAATTTCGTTTTGGCTATCGTACACCCGTACTTTTGCTCTTTATGGCACTGCTTATCATCACATTATCTATTGGATTTTTTATTGACCGCGGCACTGACCTTAATGAACAGCTCCTCGCGCCCGCCCGTCACCATCAGCTCATCGCAACATTTGACGAATATTATAATCTCGCAGGCCCCCCATCTTTAGGAGAGGGAATATGTCGCTGTGTCGTCACTGGAATAAATAATAATTCGATAAGTGCATTCGACGAGAGCCTTGGTACGACAACCGTCTTTACAATCACCATCCCACTCAATAAATATGCAACAGGAACTCTAAAAGTCGGAGATGTCGTCTATGTTGCAGGCGATAAAGATGAGCGCGGCTTCCGCGCTTTCGGAGTACAAAAACTCGACGTAAGGGCTCGGAAGTGACGAGAAAGAGCCCTACGTCTTTTTCAATCTCTTCACCTCGCGCAGTAACTCTTCTATGGTCTTTTCGAGTCGTGCGATCTGGCTTTCTTCAGCTGCTTCTTCGGTGTGATCTTTCTCAAATTCGTCATTCAAATCCTCAACATTCTCTTTGATGACCTCCATGTAGCCTTGAATGTCGTCGACATCCTCACCGATCTCTTTCGCCTCTTCCTGAATGCTTCCAACGTCTTCTTGAATATCATCAATATCCTTTGATATCTCCTCGACATCTTCCTGAATGTCATCTACATCCACACTGACCTCCTCGAGCTGGCGCGCTTGCCTGTTGACCGTGAGCTGAATAAAGATGGAGAGATAGATAGCTTCAAGCGAGACAGCGGTCGTAAGTATAAGCATGACCTTCTCAAAGGGCACCCCCAACCACACGAGCCCAAATATGGCGATGAAAAATATCGAATGTAATACCAAGGAGAGCGTAGAGCCGATATATCGAGTTGCTCCGACTGCAAAACGATCAAGTGCTGATTCTATGTAGGGGGTTTTTTCATGCAGGGGGTCTCTCATTAAATGCATAATAATATTTTATGCACCTTCCGTCGAGAAGATCTTCGGCGCATAACAAAAAAGTGAGTGAAAAAATGAAGCAAATAAAGGCTTAAAAAAATAGTCACAACTCAGCCTTATCCATGTTATTATTGGTACAGGTTATTAATAATTTATATTTACCTATGAATAAGTTCTCAAAATTCGCGGTTGTTCCAGCATTATTCCTTGCGATGGCAGCACCAGCATTTGCAACCACTACTCCAGTTGCGGGTGGCACAACAACAACCACCTCGACAACGACATCCGCACATCGCGCATGTGTCCAGTCTGCAAACACTACTCGCGATGCTGCATTTGCCTCTGCGAAGAAGTCATACGAGACTGCTGTTGCCGCAGCTAAGACCACTCGCGATAGCGCTGCCCTTGCTTCCAAGGCAAAGTTCGCAAAAGCAAAGACTGATGCAAAGACTGCACGCGATGCTTCTATCGCACTAGTTGCTTCAAGCACTGACAAGGTCGCCAAGAAAGCAGCCATGAAATCTGCAGAAGAAACATTTGAGGCCGCAATGTCTGCCGCAAGCACAGATCTTCGCGATGCCAAGAAGGCTGCTCGTGACGCATACAAGGCTTCTGTGAAGACTGCAAAGTCTGACAAAACTACCGCCCGTGATGCTGCACGCACTGCCCACAAGGCCGCAGTTGAAGCTTGTGCTAAGTAGTTCGCAGTAGTCCATACGGAATACCGCACAAAGATGGATAAACAAAAAGCCGCACTCGCGGCTTTTTGTTTTATCATAAAACTGCATATTGTAGGATATTAAACAAAGCGCAGAAAGAGTCCCGACATATGACCCACCTTCCTGTATTCTTCTACAGAAGCACATCGCAATAGCACTTCTGATGAACGCCATAATTCGTAAATATATAAGAGAAAATGTTAAGCTAAGTGAATTATGCAAGAGTCGCTTCGGAAATTAACACATTTGCCCAAATATCGGCTTATGGGGGGGGCAGTGGCGCTTCTTTTCCTCGCAGTTATTCTCTTGGGAGTATTACCTGCAAGTGGACAAAGTTTGAGCTATCGCCAAGGAGATTCATCTGCAAGCACATCTCTAGCATTGACTCATGAGACCTCAAGCATTGTCGTTCCTGAAATATTCCCCCTCCCGCTTGATGTTGCCGCCTATGATAGAAAAATGCTTGAACTTGCACAGGGGACCACAACCTTGCACTGGCCCCCAAAAGTAACACGCCCGAACGGCGGTGCAATTCTGCCGTTCAAACGAATCATTGCGTACTATGGCAATCTTTATTCGAAGCAAATGGGGGTGCTCGGGCAGTACCCCGAAGCTGAGATGCTTTCGCGACTCCAATCCGAAGTGAATCGCTGGAAACAGGCTGATCCAGAAACTCCAACCATCCCCGCGCTCCACTATATCGTCACCACCGCGCAGCAGGATCCTACCTGGGACGGAAAATATCGCTTGCGCATGCCGCCTTCGGAGATAGACAAAGTTATTGCCATGGCAGAGAAGTCGCATGCGCTCGTGTTCCTTGATGTTCAAGTAGCTAAAAGCACACTACAGGAAGAGCTGCCACTCTTAGAAAATTATCTTAAACTTCCGCAAGTGCATCTCGGCATAGACCCCGAGTTCTCCATGAAGACCGGAGCTAATCCAGGGCGTATCATCGGCACCATGGATGCATCGGATATTAACTACGCAGCAAGCTACCTCGCGCGCGTGGTGAAAAAATATCACCTGCCACCAAAGATACTCGTTGTCCACCGCTTCACCATGGATATGGTCACGAGCTACAAGAAGATAAACCCACTCCCAGAGGTGCAGATAGTCATGGACATGGATGGATGGGGACCTCGCGCCCAAAAACTCGACACGTATAAACAGGTCGTGACCAATCAACCCGTACAATTTTCAGGTTTTAAATTGTTCTATAAAAATGATCTCCGCGGCAGCAAAAGCGCGAGTACGACGATTATGAGCCCAAGCGAAGTCCTCAAACTTCGGCCAAAGCCCTCGTATATTCAGTACCAATAGCGGTCACTGTCCCTACTGAGCGGTTATTGTTCATTTGACCAAGCCCGCCTAAAAGACCGACATCAAAAAGGTGTTGGCCATATAAGCGAGCCCGGGTTGGCTACACGCAAACTCAACTTCAGAAAATCGATGAGGGTGTTTTTTAGAGTCTCAGTCAGTGTGGGTTAAAACCCTAGCCTAGAGGCGAAGGATTCAGTATGTATCTTGCGAACAATCATAATCGCCTAACAAAATAATTCTCGCATTACTACTCTCATTAAATTCATGAGGGTTGTGTATTGCATTGTAATTTTTGATCTATTCCTGACTTCAGTCTGGTTTCATCCTGTGTGCTAGAGCGCACAGTGGTTGAGTTATGACAAGCGAGATGTCACAATACCAAAACGAGGTGAAAGCTGAATCAATACTTAAGAATCCCCAATTATCTATCATGCTCGCCGTTATGACTCATGAGACTTGAGAGTGGAGGATTGCACTCTTCCTCAGTGTTTGTGTTAAATGGTGGAGTGATGCTGTATGTCGAAAGCAGGATGACCCGCTCTTCATTTCGGCTCCTGTGCGTGATCGGTTTTTTTGTTCAGACTTTTTATTGCGCGTTTCATTTTTCATATGTTCATTGTTGTTTGACAATAAACAGAGACAACCGTTTGGAGGCTGCGGCTCTGCTATATTTGGAGGATTCGCTATTTTTGAATTGTAGCTAGGAGTACTTGAGCGTCCACGGCAACATGCACTTCTGGCACTCTTGTGTGAATGCGAAAATGCGAGAACTTGTCTCATCGTAAGCACTGATTTACTTATGCAATGACGAAAGATCATTCGCATGGGTAAATCATTAAGAATGGATAAGGCCTGCACGCGAAAGTGTAAAAAATGCATACTATAACGTGCACGCCCATCCTCTTAAACAGTTGAGTAAACCCTGAAAATAAAATAGTTGGGTTCCACATATTTAAGAGGAGGGGCGTGCAAATTTAAATCGTGATGGGAAATTTGCACTAAAAAATATATCAAGCAAGAAAACATACAAACAAAAACAATGAACTAGATGAAAATGCTTGCAAGTCATTTCTGCTCTTCTATCACATAGTTTACAAGAAGTGTATGAAGAGATTGTGAAATACATAAAAAATTGCTCTATGGACATGATGAACGTAAAGCCTAAAGAAAGAGGAAATTTGCGCACAAAAAAAGAGGTCATTTCTTCCACTTAATACGTTGCCAAAACTGACCCCACAAATAGGGTCAGTTTATTTTGGAAATCGAACGGTAAAGTTGCTGCCTTTACCCACCACACTCTCGACTTCTATTGTCGCGTCGTGCATCTTTACTATCTTGCGAACTATCGTAAGCCCGAGACCACTCCCGCCCTTGGGGCCGTTTGCGTCCTTGTAGAACACTTCGAAGATGTGAGGGAGGTCGCTTTGCGATATGCCGCGGCCATTGTCACTTACTGAGAGGGCGGTATAGAGATTAAAATTTTCTGCCGAAAGAAGGATGGATCCGCCACGCGGAGAATTTGCGATCGCATTTTTTGTTAGGTTCACGAGCATTTCCTCAAGTGCAGTGAAATTGCCCCATACCTTTACTGGCGTTCCCGCGCTCACCTCAATACCAACACCTGCCGCCGCCGCTTGGGTAGAAAGTAGATTTTTTGTCTTCTTTATGACATGGGTGATATCGATGGGTGACATCTCGAGATTCAATTCGTTCTCAAATGCGGCGAAGTGGATGAAGAACTCGATGATGTTGGCCATGCGGTCCACCTCTTCGGTGATGCTTTTAGTAAGATCCCTGACCTGCTCAGTCGTAAGCATTTCACTGTACATTCGCGCTACCTCCGCAGTCGTTTTCATTACAGAAAGGGGAGTGCGAAGTTCGTGAGAGACATTTGCGGTAAAGTATTTTTGCTTCTGGCGCACGAGCTCAAATGGCTCGACAACGATACGCGTTAGTGTGTATGCGCTGAATGCGATGAAGCAGAACGCTAATAACTGTATTGCCGCACTCGCATCACGTAACGCTTCAAGGCTATGCGTTTCCAAGAGCGCGATCTTTTGGCCCAAGCTATAGTCAATGAAGAAATGATAGCCTAATTGTGTGAGAGTTGGACTGGTGATCAGATCAACTAGGGAATAGACAGTAAATATGACGAGCATGAACACGAGAAAGAATTTCGTCTCGGTATTAGCAAGAATTCTCCGCAAGTTCCTGCCAATGATTCTATTCTTTGATCGTATAACCCACCCCTCTAATAGTCTCCAATAATTTTTTTGAGTATCCTTCATCTATTTTTTTTCTAAGATTTTTAATGTGGGCGTCGATTACGTTGCTGAGCGAGCTATCTGCAAAATCCCACAAATGCGCAAATATATCTTCGCGTCCCATAACTTGGTTGGGGTGGCGCATAAGATATTGTAAAAGTTCGAATTCTTTCAGAGTCAGATCAATCTTGTTCTCCCCACGGGCGACCTCACGCGTAGTAGGGTTGAGGACAAGGTCGTGTAATTTTAAGATGCCTGGCAATGATTCGCGCGGTCTGCGCAGAAGTGCCTGCATGCGCGCATGCAGCTCCCCGAATGCGAACGGCTTGACTAAGTAGTCATCAGCACCGCTGTTGAGTGCGAGAATCTTGTCTTCGATGCCATCACGCGCAGTGAGGATGAGGATGGGAAGTGTGACCCCAAGCGAGCGAACGCTTTTGCAGATCTCAAAACCGTTCTTCCCTGGAAGCATAAGATCCAATATAACAATGTCATAGTCGTTGCGACACATGAGTATTCGGTTCTCTCCACGGGGACCGTCTTCGATCACATCGACAGTATAACCCTCGTACTTTAAACCAGATTTCAGTGCCTGCGCGAGCTTCTCTTCATCTTCGACGATTAATACCTTCATAAATGATGTGCGTGAGCGATTTGATAATTACTTTGATAGTGTCTCAATAATATGCAAAGTGTATGAAATTTTCATGAAGATTTACCATCAATCAGGGGTTGGCTATTTGGCCTTTATTTAAGCCAGACTCGTTTTGTACTATAGTATAGTAGAGTAATTTTGTCAAGAATTGGAACGGACTCTCTCTCACCAAAACATGTGGTGATTGAATTGGAAGTACTTGAAATGGTGAGGACGTTAGAACTATTTTTGAGCACTTAAACGACTCTACTATTATATTCCAGTTGGGGGTTGGTAACAGTTTTTGTTAGCTATAACGGACTCTATCCCGCTAAGGTATGGGAACTCAGCGTCCCCCGCATCCGAGAGCACACACAGGTTCGTCGTCTGTATTTCAGACAAAAGTCAGTAATAAGCGTATAGTAGAGATCATGCAAAACACCAAACAGATCATACTCTCAGCCTCCCTTATTGCCGTTTTTATCCTTTTTGTCATTTATGAGAAACAAAATGCAGATTCTTCTGCTAACGCTTTCGTTGCACCCTTGGCTCAAGGCACTCCTACTGCCATCGATAAAACCCCAAGCGTGACACCCGCAGTACCTCCCGCAACACCCACAAAGCCTTACATACCAGCTCCAACTCCCACGCAAGTAGCCATAAAACCAAGTCCCGCGGCTCCCGCTCCAGTTCCTGCGCCTACACCTAGGGTTGCCAAATACCAAGACGGCACGTTTACAGGAAAAGTTGCAGATGCCTATTTCGGCAATTTGCAAGTTGCGACTGTCATAAATAGCGGTAAGATCACTGATGTGAAATTTCTGGAATATCCAAACGATCAACCTGAGTCTCTTCAGATAAGCAACCGCACGATGCCTAAACTTAAGTCCGAGGCAATAAGTTCGCAGAGTGAAAAAGTAGATATTATTTCTGGAGCGACACAGACTTGCGAAGCATTCAATGAGTCGCTCGCAGACGCATTGTTGCAAGCAAAGGCATAAGACCATGAAGGAGACGAGACCGGTCATGGGTATGCCTATCACGATTGAGATATGCGACTTAAATACAGACGCACTTATAATAGAAAAAGTTTTTTCGTACTTTACGCGCACTGATGAGCGTTTCAGTACCTATAAATACGGGAGTGAGATATCACAATTAAACCGAGGTGAACTTTTGGAGCATGAGTTCAGCCCCGAAATGAAAGAAGTATTATTGCTAGCTGAAATAACTAAGCAAGAAACTCGAGGATACTTTGATATTTGCACACTGGATGGCCATTTGGATCCATCGGGTATCGTAAAGGGTCTCGCGATACTGCGCGCGGGAGCACTTATTAGGGAGGCTTCGTTTGAAAATTTTTATATTGAAGCAGGCGGTGATATTGAATCACAAGGATATAACAGTAGCGGGTTGCCCTGGCGGGTGGGAATAAAGGATCCATTCGATCCAAAGCGCATTGTAAAGATCATTACCCCCAATGGCTCTGGTGTCGCAACCTCAGGCACATACGAAAGGGGGGAACATATCTATGATCCAATAAATAAGACACGCACCGTGGGTGATATAATAAGCATCACGGTCGTGGGTAGAAATGTATACGAGGCCGACCGCTTTGCAACGGCAGCATTCGCCATGGGAAGTAAGGGGATAGCCTTTATAGAAGACACGCCGAACACTGAGGGCTACAGTATTGACAGTAGTGGTATAGGAACTATGACAAGTGGTTTTGATAAGTTTGTATCAGATAAATAATATTTATGCTTCTCACAATCGATAATTTTTTGAATAAGATAACGATGTATCGGCTGGTCCTTTATTATCTGACTGGACTTTTTTTTATCGCACTTCTATTCGCAATATTCGGTATCCTTCCGTACTCGCCGGTTGCACTAGTCTATTCCCTTATCGTGTTACTTATGGCATGTGTACTCACGAACACATTGTTCGCACGCGTATTCGCAGTCGAGGCGAATGTTGAATCAACATATATCACCGCTTTCATTCTTGCCCTCATCATCTCTCCCGTTGCGGTAAGTGATATACATGGTGGACTTTTCCTTGTGAGCGCGGCGGTCATCGCGATGGCTTCTAAGTTCGTCTTTGCCATCGATCGAAAGCATATCTTTAATCCCGCGGCATTTGCAGTCGCCATCACCGCGGCAACCATGGGTAACTCTGCAAGCTGGTGGGTGGGCGGCAATATCCCCATGATCCTATTTGTGGTGATCGGAGGAGTGCTCGTGGTGCGGAAGATTCGCCACGTCGATCTGATGGTCGCTTTTTTTGTAGCTGCGCTCGTAAGTGTTGCCTTATTTGCACGCGCGGGAGCCGACCCGCTACTGTCGATGCAAAAAGCCCTTACACATTCGCCTATTTTATTTCTTGCGTTTGTCATGCTCACCGAGCCACTCACGACACCTCCCACACGAAAGCTGCGCATACTTTATGCAGGACTTGTGGGATTACTCTATTCGCCAGCAGTGCACCTCGCGAGTATTTATTCAACTCCGGAGCTTGCGCTCTTGGTCGGAAATATATTTTCATACTGCGTGAGCCCCAAAGGTAAACTTCTCCTTCGTCTGAAAGAGATAAAAAGCATCGCTTTCGGAACTCAAGAATATGTTTTTGATGCTCCCACAATACCCGAGTTCAAATCCGGTCAATATATGGAATGGACTCTAGGGCAAGCACACATCGATAGTCGTGGTAATCGCAGGTACTTCACTATCGCTTCCTCGCCCACTGAACCGACCATCCGTCTTGGGGTGCGCATGTACCCTAATGCGAGTACATTCAAAAGTACGCTCGCGACACTGAGTCCTGGTGACACCCTGATCGCAGGGCAACTTGCAGGAGATTTTGTCTTGCCCGAAGATAAGAAACAAAAATTAGTTTTTATTGCTGGCGGTATCGGCGTAACTCCTTTTCGCAGCATGATCAAATACATGCTTGATACGAATGAGAAGCGAACAATCACGCTCATGTATTCGAACAAAACAGCGTCTGAGATCGCATACAAAGAACTTTTTGAGGAAGCAGCAGAAAAACTCGGTATTAAGAATGTTTATACTCTCACAGATGAAATTCCTAAGGATTGGAGTGGTCGCACGGGATTCATTAGTAGGACGATGATCGAAGAAGAGGTGCAGGATCACCTAGAGAGTATGTTCTATATTTCAGGTCCACAGGCAATGGTCGCCACTTTTGAGAAAACACTTTCAGAAATGGGCATTCCAAAGAGTCATATCAAAACTGACTTTTTCCCAGGTTTCGCCTGAGCAGCAGTAACTCTGGTATAATTGTTTTTACTATGAACGACCTGAACGAAAAGAAGGAAGTGGGTGAGATCAAGTCTTTTTTTAAGGGAGACGTTGAAGAAAGCGATGCAGTGCTCGATGAGTACAGCCATGACACGAGTCTCTTCACTGTGAGACCAAGCCTTGTTACATTTCCAAAAGATAGTGCTGACATATCTCAGTTGGTGCATTATGTAAATAAAAAAAATAGCGAGGGGGGGGAACAGAAACTCTCTCTTACCGCGCGTTGTGCAGGTACGGATATGACCGGAGGCCCACTCACAGAGTCTATTGTGGTCGCATGTACGCGCTATCTCAATAAGCTGAGATCCATTGAAGGCGACATCGCAGTGGTCGAGCCTGGGATGTTCTATCGTGATTTTGATAAGGAGACCCTCAAACACGGACTGATACTTCCAAGCTACACTGCTTCGCGCGAGATAAATACCGTCGGGGGAATGGCTGCAAACAATTCAGGCGGTGAAAAGAATCTCATGTACGGTAAGACCGAGCGCTGGGTAAGGGCGCTCTCCGTAGTGCTCGATGACGGCTCTATTGAGATATTCCATGAGCTTACATCGGACGAGCTTGAAGCCAAGAAATCGGCAAGTAATCGTGCAGCCGAGATCTACCGCAAGATGCATGAACTCATCATCCAAAATTACGATGTCATCATGACCGCGAAACCAAATGTTTCGAAGAATTCTTCAGGTTACTACTTGTGGAATGTCTACGATAAAGAACGCGGAACATTTGATCTTACTAAGATGATCGTCGGCTCGCAGGGAACGCTAGGTATTATCACCGAGATAACCTATGCACTCGTCAAGCCAAAGCCGCACCGACGCATGATCACCATTTTCCTGAAGGATCTGTCTTTTCTTGGCACGCTCGTCAATCATGTGCTTTCATTTAAGCCTGAAAGCTTTGAGTCATACGATGACCACACGTTCTCACTTGCCATGCGCTTCTTCCCTCAGATAGCAAAGCGCTTGAAGGGTAACTTGATCACGCTTGGAATTAGTTTTATTCCTGAGTTTTGGCTCGTCATCTCGGGGGGCGTGCCCAAGCTCATTCTGCTTGCAGAATTCTCAGGCGACACCGAAGAAGAGGTCGTGCGCAACGCCACAGCTGCCGCAAAAGACATTGCAGACACATTTCATGTGCCTGTACGCGTGCTCCACTCTGAGGCTGAGGCAGAGAAGTATTGGGTCATTCGTCGTGAAAGCTTTAGTTTGTTGAGACAGAATCTGCATGGAATGCGCACCGCACCGTTTATCGATGATTTCGTGGTTCGTCCTGAATTCCTGCCTGAGTTCATGCCAAAGTTGAATACTATTCTCGATAAGTATCATTTAATCTATACCATCGCGGGACATGTTGGGGACGGAAATTTCCATATCATACCGCTTATGGATCTTTACGACCCAAAGTCCAAAGAAATCATTCAGACACTTTCCAAAGAAGTCTATGAGCTCGTGTTCTCATATCACGGTGTCATCACGGGCGAGCACAACGACGGCATTATTCGTACCCCCTATCTTGAGGAAGAATTTGGTACTCCTATCTACGACTTGTTCATTGCGACTAAGAATATTTTTGATCCCAACGCAATTTTCAATCCCGGCAAGAAAGTCGGAGGCACGCTTGCTTATGCCATGGAGCACATCGACACTCGCAAAACCGCCTAGCAAAGGTCGCAGCACTTGGCGCACTACTCGCCCTTCCTTCTTTGGGTTTGGAGGCAGTATCACTCAAACACCAAATCTGTCCAGGACTTCGCATTGCACCCAATTGCCGCACCCTTTCGTCTGATCTTTGTCAGCAAGGTTTTTTAATTATATGAGCCAACGCGCAAGTAGCTAATTTCGATACAGTGCGAGGCGACAAGGTCGTGGCAACCAAAAATTAGAGTGATACATTAAAACTTATATAATCGGATGCATTGCCTAGTTATTAATGAAACAGTCAAGATTCAAAAAACGCGATAAATCGGATGGAGCGCGAAGTTCTGGACTGAGGGGGTGTTTGTGAAGCTGTACAGAAGTACTGCTTCCAAACCCGCCGAAGGAAGGACGAGTGGGCCGCCGATTTTTCGCGTTTTTAAAAGGTTGGGGTGCAAACGTAGATCAGATGATTGGAATAGTCACTACCCGCAGCCTGTAATCCAGATATTTCTATCTTATATGCGACGCGGATCTTTCCAATATTTTGCGTTGAACCGTCTGCGGCACTCGCATTGGAGAAAATAACTCGTGTTGTTGTCGCAAAATTACCAACATATTTTGAACCGGAAAATTCGCCAGCATTCAGGTCCGCATCATCACTTGTGACTCCCATGTGTCCATAGGTGAGCGCATTTCCTGTTGTTGCTGCTGGCGCTGTCCACACAATAGGGGTCGCCTGGCCATTTCCATCTTTGAAAGTGTATATCTGGGAGCCTGCGCTTGAGATCAGGTTTTGGTCTTCTTTAACTGTAACAACAAATCCACTCACGGCATTTGTTGTTACTGAGAGTTCTTGTCCAGCAATGATAGGCGTGGATGGGGTCAAAATTCCATAAGCAATTGCTGTTGCGCTCGTGGTGGTCGAAGTTATCTCGCCATTGACTGCCGAGCCCGAGGCAAGTCCGGTTATTGTAAAGAAAAGACTGGTTGCGACATCAGCTGAGACGAGGACCTGATTCAAAATGACGACTCGGGTATCGCCACTGTCAGGTTGTGTGCCTGCTACGCGAACAATGTATGAGCCTGGAGTGGCGGGGTTAGTAACATGATTATTGGTGAATACGACAGTTTTATTTCCGCTCGAGACGGCGCCGCATGCGGTCAGGGTAACACTCTTATTGCCGGCTGCATTGGAGATACCACCACTTATTGAAACCTGATTCGCAGTTACTGCACCACATGCCCCCGTGGTGATCGTGAGATTGGTGGGTGTGCCTGATGTTATGACATCAGTACTTACAAGTGAGGCAAGATCAAAGGTGCTATTGCCTGGATCAAAGCTTATCTTGATGGTCTGGCCTAAAGCGAGCGCATTTGTCGCTGTCCAATTAACTGTGTAATTGGTATTAGCAGAAGGCACACTTGAAGATGCTGTGGCACTGATCGGGGTTAGCGCGGCAGCAGACGCAGTCGCAAAAATAAGCGACCATCCGCTTAGGCCTAATAATATTGAAATGATGAGCGAAAATGCGATACTCGGCGTGCTCAAAATAGACCGAATAACAAAACGGGGATAGTTCATGTGGGGAGAACTATAGCTAGATTTATAAGTTGTGAGTATTAGATCCGTTGGGGAGATCTAATTGTTTTTCGTTACAAAAAACGTAGAAACTGGGAAATTGACATTTGAAGCAATGCAGCATGCAGTGCAATAGATGTGTTCCCGTCGACAACAATTGGGATGGCTGTCTGTTTGAATCAGCGAAGTTTTCCTCTGTTATCCACAAATTTATCAATCTGCAAAAAACACTTAAACAACGCCCATTTATTATAGCGTAAACTGTGAATTACGTGTGGATAAAATGTGGAGAGAGGTGGATAACTCTAACAAATCTTAAATTGTCTAACTGAGTTGAGTCGCAAGTCTGATGATGAGATATAGCGTACCCGCACCGAGTAAGGTCATCACGGTCGTCATCTGCACAGGATGTTCGTGGTGGCTTTCTGGGAGAAGATCGCTCGGGCCGATGTACAGAAAAAATCCAGTGAAGAGCGCAAGCAAAAGTCCGAGCGTGGTATCACTTACGGTAAAAAACATTGTCGCAATTATTCCCAAGAGGGGAGTTAGTGCATCGACAAGTAGCCAGCGAAACGCGCGGGCCTTATCGCCGTGATGTTTCATTATAAAACTGACGGTATTGATACCGTCTGAGAAATCATGGCTCAGTACTGCAACTGCAACGACGATGCCTACTGTATTTGAAACCTTGAATGCAAGTCCAATGCCGATGCCGTCGAGCAAGCTGTGTATCGAAAGTGTACCTGCACCGAATGCTCCACGTGCTTGTTCTCCGCTCCTTGTGACATGCGGGTCGTCCCCCTCATGATCGTGTAGGTGAAGTGTGACCATGCGGTCAAGCGTGAGGTATAGCAAGAAACCAAGCGCAATAACACCTGCTACCATCTGTGCTCCGTATGTGCCCATTGCAAGTTCGAACGCTTCCGGCATGAGATCAAAGAATGCGACGCCAATGACCGCACCTGCGGAAAAACCCAAAATGAGATGCAGTCGATCTTTGAGGTGTATAGCGAACAACCCTCCAAGGAGTGTTGCAAAAAATGTAGCGATACCGATTAGAATGATCATAGATATATAATTATACTTTAACTTGTTTTGCGCATTTTTTACAACGACCAAAGAATTCAAGCGAGTGGTCAAGAGTGCCCGCAAACTTAATCGACCTTCTGAGTACAGCTTGCTCGATAAGTGCAATATTGCATTCGGGGACATCCTCCGTCAGTCCGCATGACCTACAGATAAGATGATGATGGTGCTCAGTTTCTAGGCGCAGTTCGTAGTGGGCATGCCCATGCTGCATATCAACTTGTCTTACTACTGAAACCGCAAGCAGTGAGTCTAGCGTGCGATACACGGTTGCCTGATCAACTTTCCCACCAAGTTTTTTGAGTATCTCTTGGGTTGTGAGTGGATGATCGGCGTTTTTGAGGACAGCAAGCAACAATAGTCGTGCGGGCGTAGCTTTATAGCCGTTTTCTCTAAGAACGGCGGAAAATTTCTCAAGTGATGGTGAAGCAAGCATGTGGGAACAATAACATAAATGCGAATATTTCGCAATTACATGTGCTCAAAAGTATAAAAATAAAAAAGTCGCCGCCTTTTTAAATATTGCCCTCGCACATACGCTAACTACCCCCACACAAAGGAATTTTGTTCGTTACTTCCCTGTTGTATCAGAATCAAAATGGAAACGATGGAGGAGGCGATGGAGGAGTGGAGTGAAGAGGAGTCCAGCAACACCAAGGAATGCGAGACCAGAGAAGAGTGCATATACACCGGCGAATATCTTTCCACCGTCAGTATGGAGCTCGTTCACGGGACCCATGCCACCAAGGATCATCGAGGCGTTGAGAAACGCATCAATCCATGGTAAATGCTCAAAATGATGATAGCCAAGAATGCCCACTCCAAGCGAAGTGAAGATAAGGAGTACTGCTCCTGTTACATAGAATGTTATGCGCTGTAAAAATGCAGTGCGCGGAAGAAGTTCTTGGCCTCTGTGCTCAAGGTGGAAGGCATTCTGTTTCATTCATATTACTATACCACGTTACAATTACTCATTAAATATGGGTTTTATTTTGCAATTTTCCCCAAAAAAACGTACTATTTCCTCATATGAAATGTCCTACTTGCGTTACTCAATCGTTACAAGAACTCATGCTCGGAGATTCTCATGTGCATTCATGCAGAGAGTGCCGTGGTGTATGGATCGGAAAAGAAGATCTAATGAAAGGTGAAAAGATGAATCCAGAAAAGCACTGGTTGAATATCGAGCTGTGGGAAAATAAACAAAAAATAAACGCCAAAGCTTCAGAAAAGATCTGCCCTGTATGCAGTACCACACTTATGTCTATCGATCAGCATGATAGAGATTTGTCCGTCGATATGTGTAAGTCGTGTGGTGGTCTATGGCTTTCAGGTGGAGAATATCAAAAAGCGCTCGATATGCTGAAAGATGATGCAGATGGAGAGATAATGGATAACTACGCCCTAACCTTGGCCACTCAACTAAAAGAGGTTGTTACAGGACCCAAGGATCTTACAAACGAGCTTGCAGACGTGTGGACGGTCATGAAATTCTTTCAGTGGAAAGTCGCCGCACAGCATCCTGTCCTTACTGAACTGTTTGAAGAACTGCCATTCACTCGCTAACTTTTAATATTTATCTCTATGATGACCCTTGCGCGTGATCTGTATAAATTGCTCCTTCCTAATGTGCAACTCAATAAGAGTCTACGTATTTTGGTGACGGTGAGTGTGCTCATGAACTTTGTTATTGGCATGTTCTCGCCGTTTTATGCGATCTTCGTACAAAAAATAGGCGGCGATATCGCACTCGCGGGAGTAACGTGGGCGGTATTTGAGATAGTTTGTGGAGTGCTGACGCTACTGTTTACGCGCTGGTCGCTTCGTGTGAGGGAACAAGAGCTCCTCTTGGCGCTCGGCTACATTCTTCGCGCGGGAGTATTCTTAAGCTATGCTTTCATGACAACTATGCTTCAGCTCATCCTTACGCAAGTACTGTGGGGGATTGCCGCAGCCATCGGCGTGCCCGCCTTTGATGCCGTGTTTTCGTCGCATACAAGCAAAGACAGCTCCATTGCTGAGTGGGGAGGACTTGAGGGAGTGACATCAATTGCCGTCGGTGTGGCTGCACTAGTGGGTGGATATGCCATCAAGGCATTCGGATTTCAAATTATATTTTTCGGCATGTCCGCTATCTCGGTCATGCTAGCTATATACATATGGCGTCTTCCTCGCGAGGTGCTCTAGAATGCTTTTGAACATTCATTTTAGGAATCTCGAACATTGCCTTAGTCCAAGTCGCCACATCTCATCTCAACATGAATGTTCTGAGAAGTTTTTAGTTTACTAAAGCGTCCTTAAGTAGGAGTAGCCAGTTTCGAGGCAGTTAAGGCGGAAACGTTCGGGGAGAGTGAAGCAGAATTGGCGCGCTTCTTTATCGCGATGAAAATATGAGATGAAGTCTTTTACGGCGCCGGTTACGCAATTTTTAAATTGGTTGTCATCTTGTGCCAGTGCGCAATGCGCATTTGTGCGCACGGGGTCACTCACGCTATTACCCGAGGCATCACGCCCCACAGACTGCGCGCAGGTATCACGGAAGTCCGCATCTACACCCGCGCATAATTTGAAGGCATTCGCAAAGTCGTAGTTCGTCTGACTGAGCGCATGTGAGGTCTGCATCAAATAGCATTGCTCTTTATATTTGGCATCAACTGCATTGCACGGATACATAAGGTCGTCTTTCTTGAGATATTTTGCATAGTGATTACGATTGTCGACCATAATGTTCTCCATGAACGTACCGCCATAGCAGGATTTGCGCTCCCAATCGCCCGACAGCTGATCGCACATACTAAGGGTTTTAAAAAGCTCATTGTGGGTAAGCGCCATGAGACCGTGCCCTAATCCGTGCACGCAATTATAGTAATCAAAACTGTAGCGTTCTTTGCCTGGAATATTGGCACAAAGTGTATTTGCACTCGCCATGAACTGTAGAGCGCCAATATTCTCGACCGCACGCTCAACAACTCCATGGTAGTAACCCGACCAGCAAAAACTGTCACCGTTGAGAAATGCTTTGGTGATATTTCCGCCATAGAGTTCTGCGGCAGTGTTTCCGATCGCATGCGCAAGCTGATGGCAATCAGAAACGACCTCTCCCGTGTGAGCGAACTGTTTTTTCAAGTCACCCATGGCAACTTTGGGTCCAAGTGCGCGGGTGATGACCTCAACGTGACGCTTTTCACAAGTAAATGTCTGCGTCGCGCCTATACAATGAATAGAAACTGCTGGAACATAAGGGGTCGAGTGGTGCGTGAGCAGGTAAATCAAAATTGCAAGAAATATCGAGACAAGTATAAGTAAAAACAGTTTTTGGGCTTTATTTTGGACTTTATTATAGAGCCTTTGCATGATGTAGATTATTGTAGCGCAAACGCACCCACCTGCAATGCGGTTATCTGGCACTTACTCAAGTAGCGTTTCGAGGGCGTGCTCGAAGAGCTCGCGATAACAAATTTCAAGTTGCCGATGTGCGCAACCAAGGCTCGCGTTCTCGCATTTCATGGATTCAGCGGACATTAGATTCAGGCAGATATGAATAATTTGGGTAATTCGCTTCGCGCTGCTTGGCACTTTTTTCGGCGATTGATCTATCGAACCATGGTCAGTCTGTGGCGCCTTACGAAGAGGCGATGCGCGGGAAAATTTCTTCGATGATCCCCTTAGTACGAGCAGTAAATGTCGCAATATACAAAGCCTTGCCACTCAAGTCCGATCGCCCGATTCCACTTTATCTTATTGGGATACAGCGCAGGTGCAATTGCGCTCCTTACGTTCTTGCAGCACTTTCCGTCAGTTCAAAAGTACATAGCGGGAATCGTGATCGTAGGCGGTGCATTTCAGGTCGACCACACTGCGCGGGCGTGGCTTCTTGAGCATTCTTACCTTGCACGACTGGTAAACAAGCTCATGTTTTGGGAATAAACACCGCCTTATCTGAGGTAGTTTTTATTTTTTAGATCATAACATGATACACTCATCAAACATTTAGTAGGTGGTCTTTATAAAATATTTTTATATGTTGAACGAATTTAAAGCATTTGCGATGAAGGGGAATGTCATTGATCTGGCGATCGGTGTCGTCATTGGTGGCGCGTTTGGTGCAATCGTTTCCTCTCTTGTCGGCGATATTATTATGCCGCTAATTGGCGCAATCACTGGTGGTATTGATTTTTCGGGACTCCACGTTTCTATAGGTAGTGCTTCTATCGCTTATGGAAAGTTCATTCAGTCCGCGTTCATTTTTGTCATCGTTGCGTTTGTGCTTTTTATGGTAGTGAAGGCTATGAATAAAATGAAGAAAGAAGATGAAAAATTACCTGAGGTTAAAGCGGATTCCGCTGAATTTAAGGTCCTGATAGAGATCCGAGACCTTCTAAAGAAATAAGTAATACCTTTATGCTATAGTCAGAGTATGGCATCGCTTATACTCTTAATCCAGAATTACGGATATATACTCGTTTTTTTCTTTACTCTTCTTGAGGGTGAAACTATTGTTGCACTCGCAGGTTTTGTCGCGTATCAGGGCTACCTCAATATCTACGTTGTTGTACTTGTGGCAATATGTGGAGCTGTCATAGGAGATCAAGGGTATTTCTATTTAGGGCGATATAAGGGGAAACAATTTCTTTCCTCAAGGCCGAAACTCCTTGCGCGCGTCACGCGCATTCATGGACTTATAGAACGCCATCAAAATTGGCTGATGTTCGGCTCGCGTTTCATGTACGGATTTCGTATCGCACTTCCTATCGCCTTTGGCACTGCTAATATCAAGCGTTTGAAGTATCTGGGTTTTAATTTTATGGGTGCAATACTTTGGAGTGTATTCTTCGCAGTCGGGGGATATATCCTAGGTGATGCGATCGAACGATTTATCGTGCATGTACAACGGGCAGAAAAATTCATCGTTCTGGGTGTTATCGTCAGTATCGCTTTAGTGCAGACGATCATGTTCTTGCGCCGACGCATCACATCGCGGCTTGAAGCAGAAGAGGAGAGGGCAGAAAGTGCGAGAAATGCTTCTTCGGAACCACCACTACCGTAGCTGACTGCCAAAGACTCATATTCTCCATGTTATACTTTCACTAATGGATAATGGCTCTTCGCGCTCGCTTCTCACCGCACTTCTTTTTGCGTATCTTCTTTTGTGCATAGTGCTTGCAATCCACCCCATCGATAGGACAACCTGGTTCGTCGAGAACATAACGGTGTGGATCATTGTCGCAACTATAGCCGTTTTATATATCCGTGGCATTCGTTTTTCAAACACGGCCTACCTCTTGATGTCAGCACTCATCTATCTACACACCATCGGAGGGCACTACACCTTTGCGCTGGTGCCCTTTGATCGCGTGACTGAATTTTTTGGTCTTGACCGCAATAATTTTGACCGCATTGCCCACTTCTCTGTGGGGTTCTATGCGTACGCTATCGCCGAGTGGCTATGGACGAAACGCTTGGTACGGAGCAGGTTTTTGCTTGCGACATACCCCATCTTTGCTATTGCAACGGTGGCAATGAGCTATGAGGTCATCGAATGGATCTATGCAGTCGTAAATGATCCCGCCGCTTCCGCCGCGTACCTCGGAAGCCAAGGTGATATTTGGGATGCACAAAAAGACATGCTTGCCGATATGCTGGGCGCATTCACAGCAACAGCTTTTTTCTTTTGGATGCACGGCGTGAAGCGGATCAAGAGTGAACTCTCCCTTACGCATCAACTTGGCTGAACCGATATGAAACAACAGAGACCTACAAACCACACCCACTGGGCAAAGCAAAAACCTGAACTATATATGCTTGCCGGCCTCTTTGTGTCCTGCATGGCCATAGTGATGGCGGGTAACACCCTTCTGCCCGCCTCACAGTCTATCGCCAACTCTTCTCCCGCACTCTTGTATAAAGTAGCGATGAATGAAGAGATGCATCGACCGACCGTCAGTGTTCCGGAAGCAGGAAAATTGATCGCGGTCGACTTGAATTCAATGGAGCTGTCACTTTATGAAGATAGCGTAAAGGAAAAGACATTCACCATACTTTCTCGTGGCAGAGAGGGTACAGCATGGGAAACTCCGACGGGAAAATATAGAATACAGTCAAAAGAGCTGAAACACCTCTCAAGCATAGGCGGTACGTGGATGCCGTACAGTATGCAATTTTATGGAAATTTTTTCATTCATGGCTGGCCAACATACAAGAATGGAGAGAACGTGCCCGTCGGTTATTCGGGGGGGTGCATCCGTATGTCGACCGCGGACGCAAGTGAAGTGTATGCATTTGCAGCACTCGGAACTCGCGTCATTGTGAGTGGCGGGACCTCAAAAGATACATATGCGACAACTTCACGCTATTACCTGCATCTGCCAGAAAAGTCAGACTCATTAGTGGCAGAAAAGATCTTGCCGACTGTTACCGCCCCGTCCTTTGTTGTCTCAGATGCGATGACAGGAGATGTGTTGTGGGAGCGCGGTGCCTCACATGCACTTTCGCCTGGGGCGCTTGTTTCACTCGCGACCGCCCTCACTGCGGTCGAGACAGTCAACCAATATAAGATCGTGCGCATGGGTGAGCTACTGCTCGGGAAGTCCGTCTTGCGTAAGGAGACACTTGGATATGCTGATGAGCTGCCGGTTGGAACCCTTATCTATCCGCTTCTGTATGACACGAGCGACACAGCAGCAAAAGTATTCTCACGTGAACACGGTGAACGAAAGTTTAAGTCATACATGAACGAAAAAGCGGAAGCGATAGGAATGAACGCGACGCATTTTGGGGGAGGGTCATCGCAAGATGCATCGACCTCGACTGCTCGCGACCTTGATATGCTTTTGCGTTACACTCTCTTGCATAAACATTTTCTTGTCGCAGCCTCATTGTCGAGTAAGCGCACTATTGTTGATAGCGATGGGAACCGTCGCTTCGAATGGGAAAATAAGAACCCGTGGGTACAGAACGGCGACCCCGCTTATCGCGGTGGCATCGCAAAAGAAGAAGATGACGGAAGTGGTAGTGCGATGACACTTTTTGATCTGCCCGTGTCTGAATTTGGCGCGAGGACGATAGCGATAGTTATCCTTGGTTCGAAGGATCTTAAGGGAGATGTTTCGGTGCTCAAACAATTTGTTGCTGATTACTACGTCTATGATATCGAGCGCAAAGAACAGTTCACCCACGAGGGGATGGAGCCAACGCCCTCACTTTATCAAAAAGCTTCGACCTTGCTTGGTCTTGAGAAACTTTTGAAGCAAGACATCGTTTATGATCGCGAGATATGATCTGGCTTGAACTCCCATGGCTGCCCGTGTCTGCACTCATCTTTTTGCTGTGTATCCTCGCGATTCGAGAGACGTTCTTATCGAGAAGTTTTATAAAAGGAGACCCTGAACGTGGGATGGCAGTATTTAATCTCTGTGTGCTCATCGCTTCTATAATGGGCATACTTTACGGCGTACATTTTCTCTATATACACGAGCGCAAACTTGAGAGACAGATCCCAACGTACGCACCTGCACGCTACGCACCTGAGCGTGAAGTATTTCGCGATGGGGTGTTTAGTAAAACATGGATATATGTTTCAGGTGATACTCCGGAGACTATCGTCCTTTATTATGCTGCACTCACTCAAGTAGGCGACCTCAGTATAATCGTCGACACATCAGTGGTGGGAAGCCCAAAGCTTTTGTTTGTGTCAGCAAAGAAGAAAAATATATTCTTGACCATCGAAAAGGAAGACAATAAGTCAGTACTCTACTACGGAGAAGAAGGAGAGGCGCGCACGGTATCGAGATGAGCCTGGGATAGAGGAACAGAAAGAACAATACCATCAAGAATAGGAGCAATTTTGTCAGCTATTTTCATATAGCCGGCATCATTTGGGTGGACCTCATCACTCATGAGCTTTGCATTGCCGAATACCCCATCAAGTACATTTGCAACATAGAGACTTCCCGTGCTCCTTGCGAGCGTTTGGAAATCGGCATTGAATTTATCATGTAACAGTCCGCCGCGCACTCCAAGCAGGAGCACAACCGCACCTTGTGACTGTACTTTTTTTATGATCTGCGAGAGATTGGCAAATGTTTCTTCCTGTGGAATTTTTTTCAAATAATCATTTCCACCCAAAAGAATGATAACGATATCAGAATGAAGGGGAATGATGTCTGTATCGATACGCGCTAGTGCATCGGCGGTCGTGTTTCCTGATACACCGCGATTGACTATGGTAATACCAAGTCTACGCTCGAGAACTCCAAGATAGCCATTATCAGGAGTTGAAGCTCCCACCCCCAGAGTGAGGCTATCGCCAAGTGCTACGATAATCGGGCCTTTGGGTGGGAAATTGACTATAGGATACAGGCCTCCATACTGGCTCACTATTTGATAGATAAGAAAGATAAAAATACCTGCAATGATGAGATATAACTTTTTCTTACCTTCTGACTTCATGAAACCATCCTAGCATGACTCTCGTTATAACATAGACGAATAACGCAGAATGCGACCTTACCATAGCATTGTACATTTAAAATAACTGTGTTATAATACCGACCATGGATCTCAATAAATACACAACCAAAGCAGCTGAAGCGATACAAAATGCAGTTACTCTCGCAGAAGCCAACAAACAGCAATCAATAGAACCCATGCATGTGCTTGCGGCACTGCTTAAGCCTGATAACGGTATTGTTCCTTCGCTTATCAAGCAATTAGACAAAGATGCGTCGACCCTCCTTACTACAGTCGAGGCAGAGTTACAAAAACTCCCGCGCGTGAGTGGCTCATCCGCACCATACTTAAGTGAGAGCATGAAGCAAGTATTCGCTCGAAGCGAGGCAGAAGCCAAAAAAATGAATGATCAGTACGTGAGTTCTGAGCATCTTTTTCTCGTACTCTTGGATGAGCCTGCGATCGGAAAATTGCTCGGCATAACCAAACACGAAGCATTACGCGAACTCAAGACATTGCGTGGCGCGCAGCATGTCACCGACAAAGATCCTGAAAATAAATATCAGGTCCTTGAAAAATATACACAGGACTTCACTAAGCTTGCACGAGACGGAAGTATCGATCCGGTCATTGGCCGAGACGAAGAGACACGCAGGCTACTACAGATACTTTCTCGTCGGACCAAGAATAACCCCGTGCTAATCGGTGAGCCAGGTGTGGGAAAGACTGCCATTGTGGAAGGCTTGGCAAAAAAAATAATTGACGGCGATGTGCCGGAGTCACTTAAGGGCAAGAAGATACTTGCGCTTGATCTTGGTGCGATGCTTGCGGGAGCGAAGTATCGCGGTGAGTTTGAAGACCGCCTAAAGGCGCTCATTAAAGAAGTAGAGAATGCTGCGGGTGAGGTCATTCTTTTCATTGATGAGCTGCATACCATCATCGGCGCAGGCGGGGCTGAGGGGGCAGTTGATGCAGGCAATCTACTTAAGCCCGCCTTGGCTCGCGGAAAACTGCGCACCATTGGAGCCACGACCATCAAAGAATATCGCGAACATATCGAAAAAGACCCTGCATTTGAAAGACGCTTCCAGCCTATAATGGTTGAAGAACCAACGCCCAAAGATGCAATAGCGATATTGCGCGGAATTAAAGAAAAATATGAGGTCCACCATGGCGTGCGTATTACTGATGCTGCTGTTGTCGCTTCCGTCAATCTTTCGACGCGCTACATTGCTGATCGGTTCTTGCCGGACAAGGCCATCGACCTTATTGATGAAGCAGCAGCAACGCTCCGTATCGCTATCGACTCTAAGCCTGAGGCAATCGACAGTCTTCATCGTGAAGTGCGCCGCCTCGAGATCGAACGCGAAGCCCTCAAAAAGGAAAAGGATGACGGCTCAAAGGAGCGACTTAAGGCACTTGAGAAAGAGCTCGCCGAACTCAAAGAGAAGAATCAAGATCTGGAATTGCGCTGGAAGCGGGAAAAAGAATTCATCGACGAACTCAAAGACAAGCAAGCAGAGATAGATACCCTGCGCGGTGAGGCAGTGCAGGCTGAGCGTCGTGGGGACCTTTCGCGTGTAGCGGAGATCAACTATGGGGCGATTCCGTTTCTTGAAAAGAAGCTGCAGTCATCGCTTGAAAAAATGGCGAAGAGTTCCGACAAGTCGAACCGACGCATGCTCAAAGAAGAAGTTGATGAAGAAGACATCGCGCATATTGTCGCGCGCTGGACTGGAATCCCGGCCGATAAGATGCTCGCAGAAGAATCAAAGAAGCTCGCCCATATGGAGAGTGAGCTTGGCAAGCGAATCATCGGGCAGAAAGAGGCGGTAAAGGCTGTGGCCAATGCCGTACGACGCTCGCGCGCAGGTATTCGTGATGAGCGTAAGCCAATAGGCTCATTTCTCTTTCTTGGTCCTACTGGTGTGGGGAAGACCGAGCTCGCAAAAGCGCTTGCTGAATTCATGTTCGCCGATGAGCACATGATGGTACGACTTGATATGAGTGAGTACATGGAGAAACACACGGTCGCGCGTCTCATTGGTGCACCTCCAGGCTACATTGGCCATGATGAGGGTGGACAGCTCACCGAAGCAGTTCGCAGGCATCCCTACAGTGTCATCCTCCTTGATGAGATAGAGAAAGCGCACCGCGATGTGCTCAATGTACTGCTGCAGGTCATGGATGACGGCCGCCTAACGGATGCAAAGGGGCGCACGGTGAACTTTCGCAACTGTGTCATCATCATGACCTCCAACTTGGGCTCATCTGAGATAGCGGAGCATGTGGGTGACTCGCAAGCACAGCGCACGGCAATCGAAACTGTGCTTAAGAGCACACTGCCGCCTGAATTCTTGAATCGCATCGACGCGACAATAATATTCCAGCCGCTTACTCGCGACGAAATAGCGCACATTGTCGGTCTTCAACTCAAGGCAGTGATTGAGCGACTAAAAGACAAACGCATCACCATCGAAACCACGCCTGCGCTTGAGACATTTATTGCAGACCTTGGCTATGATCCTATTTTTGGTGCACGCCCCTTGAAGCGAGTGATAGGCGAGCATGTGCTTGACCCACTTTCCATGGAAATAATCGAAGGCAGAATTCATGAGGGCGACATAGTAGTCATTGACGCAAAAGGTAAAGAGGTGCTGATAACCAAGAAGAAAAAGACAAAATAATTTGTTTGGGTTAATATAATGACATGAACAAGTTGTCAAAGAAACAAGTCATACAGGTGGTAGTAGTCCTTGCTGTTATCGCTGGAATATTTATGATCGCTCACGAAGCAAAGGCACCATCCGAGACTACGACAGGTTCCATGAACGCAACAAATCTTCCAGAGATAGACCCCGCGTCGATAGGTAAGATCATCAAGGATCCATCGACAGGAAAAGAGTTCATGTCTAACCAGCTCATCGTTCTGTTTCAGCCATCAGTTTCTGAGCAAGAGTCACTTGCTATTATCGCCGCAGCCGGCGGAAAGATGCTTCAGCGTTTTACTCAAGCACCACTTTTTCTCGTGCAGGTCACAGACGAAGGTGATGGGAATAATGCTCGCAAGGCGGTTACCACACTCAAAGCAAATGCAAGCGTCAAGAGCGTTGACCTAAACTATCTGACAACCATGCCAACACCCACCAAGACCGCGCCAAAGTAACGTTGATCAGTTCTCAATTGAGCAAAAAACATACAATGCTCAGACATGAGCGCTTTTTATTCTCTGAATGTGGATAAAATCTTATCTATCGGTAAATTTTGAATACCGCCCATCCCTCTATATATTGCCACTTCCAACATTACTTTTTTATCGATTAACGGAATCAGATTGTATTCGAATCCTTCACCAGCATCTCCGATGAGAATTTTATAACCAGCAAGATTACTCTTTCCGATTTTGACTTTCACAAGAGTTGAAGTTGCACGAACTTGCCCATTATCCTGCCACCACTGTTCCTTGTTTGCATCATAGGAGAGCTCTATTCCACCAGACACGTCTGAAATTCTATAGGAATTTAGGTCATATATATTTACCTGAAGTAGTCCGACCATATTTTGAATGTCAGCGGCCCACGTCGAAAGTGCTTCTATGCTACCCTTGTACTTAATTTCATATCCACCCTGTGCTGCTTTTGTCACAAAAATACCTGCTTGATTACTTTTTGGTTGAGTTTTATATAAGTCACCAAAGTAATTCGGAAACATAAAATGGAAGCCATATCTGCTATCCGTGTATGTCTTCCATTTATCAACGTTACTATCTATCGCATCTTTTCCTGCTGCGGTAATTTGACTAGGATTTGTTGTCGTTGCAGAGTTTACTTGTTTTAATTTACCCAGAGGACCTATCACACTTCCATCATAATCACTGGAAGTAAAAATTTCATTTGTTGAAGAGTTCACGACGACATGAAAGCCTGGCGCAGTTACGAGATATGTTATTTGTTCTCCTTGCTCGGGATTTGTGTGTGGAAAAACTCGCGCTTCAAGAATTTCGTTTATTGTGGCTAGGTTTTGTGTGTTTAATTTGAATGGATTGTTTAAAGAAATATTTTCACAAATTGCTTTTGCCACTTCCCCATTTTTATTTGAAACTATTGTCCATTCTCCCGCTGGTGGTGCATATGGCCCCATCTTGAAAGTTTTCGGCAGCAAGTTTTTAGTTACCAGATCCGCCACTCGCTGCATAACATCAACCCCATTTATTTTCACTTGTTTCACACGATATGTCTTCCCGCAGAAATTCACATCTTTTAGCGCGTTATCTATAAACAAATGTTCATCAATCTGTCCTACTTGAGTTGTACTTGTAGGATTTGCTGGTTGAGGCTCTCGCACAAAAGGCGTACCATCAGGAGTAAATTTCGAGCAATCGACTTTTGAAGGATCGCAGCTTGGTGGATACATCTTCACACTAAGTAGAGATTCTTGCATGAAAAAATATGCACAATAAGACAGGATTGCCAAAACAATAACAATGAGAGCTAGTATCTGATTTTTCTGACTCATAACGAGACTATATCACGACGAGCGAATCATTTATAAGACTGACAAATATCCACCTCTGAAGCTGGAAAATATACAAATCTGAATATTCTAAGCCCATGAAGGGTTCTCTTGGGTCACCACATTTAAAATCAAAGTAAAAATAAGGAGTTTTAAGGCCGAGTGTCCTATAAGGTGGGTGAATTTAGTCACTATTCTATTACTCATAGAGTCACATGGTGGATATGTGTCAATCTGACCAAGAAATACATGCATGGTAAAATACGAGCGCTTCCTTATGCTAAATAAACGCGCAATAATAAAATATCTTAATGGTAAGACTGCTCTCGTCATGGGGCTGGGGCTCCACGGCGGTGGCGTCGCAACCGCTTCGTGGCTTGTGCGCCATGGCGCCAAGGTGACCGTCACCGACAAGCGCGACAAGCAGCTGCTCGAGTCATCTGTACGCGCACTCAAGGGAATGCCTGTTCGCTATAAACTAGGGTGGCATGACAAGCGCGATTTTACTACCCACGATATCGTCGTGGTGAATCCCGGTGTGCCGCAACAAAATGAGTATCTCGCCTTGGCCGAAAAAGCCTCAAAGTCAAAAATGATCAGAATAGAAAATGATGCGAGTCTTTTTTTTAGTCACAGTGATGCAGCTGTTATCGGCGTGACAGGGACAAGAGGGAAGACTACCACCACACTTTGGATAGCAGAGCTTTTGAAGTCGAAGTATAAAGCGGTTCGACCATCTGGCAATACGGGAGAGAATGCATTACTCAAAGAATTCGACCGTGTGCAAGGAAAGGATATTCCGGTCGTTGCCGAGCTTTCATCATGGCAATTGGAATATCTGCCGGAAAGCAAGCGTGCTCCTCATGTAGCAGTCATCACTAATCTTTATCCGGATCACTTGAATCGTTACACCGGCATTCGTGCATATGCGAGCGCAAAAGCGAATATTTTTCTCCACCAGCACGAGGATGATTTTCTGGTCTTGAATTACGACAATGAATGGACACCGTTTTTCCTCAAGAAGAAACCCAAAGGAATAGTCTTTTTCATTAGCACGAAGCCATTGCCGAGGAGTATGAACGGTCTTTTTGTTAGGAAAGATAAACTCGTCTTTCGCTTCGACGGAATGGAGCAGCCGTTATTCCCTGCAAAACGCTTCATTCGCGAACGTGGGGAGCACAATTTTCTGAACTTGCTTGCCGCTGTACTTGCGGTGAAACTTTTTGACCCGACCGTGCGCGTAAGCGAAAAGAGTGTGCTCGCGTTACCAACTCCACGCATGCGGCAGGAGGTTGTCTATCAAGAAAAAGAACTGACAGTCATCAACGATAGTTGCGCGACATCACCCGATGGCACCATTGCTGCCATCAAGCGGTTCGCAGACCAAAAGAATCAACGCGTGATACTCATATGCGGCGGTACCGACAAAGAGCTTGAGTTCGGAGAACTTGGGGCGGTCATCAAGACGCACATCTTACCCGAAAACATCCTACTACTTAATGGTTCCGCGACCACGAAGCTTGTGGGAGAGCTTCATGCTCTCAACTACGACAAGAAGTATCCACTTGTCGCTTACGATGAACTTTCACTTTGCGTCAAAATGGCCATGGTCGAAGTAAAGAATCAAAAACAAAAAACCACGATCCTGTTCTCCCCAGGAGCTGCGAGTTTCGAGAAATTTCTGCATGAATTCGACCGTGGTAAAAAATTCAACATATTAATTAAAAAAGCGACCCACATTGGTGGATCGCATGCAAAACAATAGTTAAGCGTATTTGGGCACGTGTGTGCGTCCCAAATAGATAACTCCCAGACGATGGAGCTCAGTCTTAATCTGCGACTCAGTACAAAATTCCCCTCGTGTATGGTAGAAACAATTTCTCAGACTACTCTAGTCTATAATTCCGCTCGACTTCAAACTGCTCTGCAACGTTAGGGTATTTGCTGTGTTATAAATAATGAATGAGTATAGCTATTTTTTACGCTAATTTACTACAGATATATGTGCGGAATATTTGGATATATCGGAGCAAAAGATGTCGACAGTGCTCTTATTGCGCATTTAGCACTTATTGACCTCGAATATCGCGGATACGATTCGTGGGGAATTGCCGCACTCACTAATAGCGGTATTTTTATGAAAAAAGCAGTCGGAAAGATCTCCGACGCAAACAAGGCAGACCTGAAAGGCATCACCGGCCGCGCGGTCGTCGGGCATTCGCGTTGGGCAACGCACGGAGGAGTGTCGGAACTCAATTCACATCCGCATTTTAATATTGATAAAACTATCGCCGTCGTCCACAATGGCATCGTTGAGAATCATCTCGAACTCCGCGCATTTCTTACGGTGCATACCGGTATTCCGCACGATAAACTTTTTGTTTCAGAAACTGACACGGAAGTCATACCGCACTTGATCGACTACCACATGAAACAAGGAATGAACTTCGAACGAGCATTCGTTGCCGCTGGGAAGATGCTCGAAGGCCGTTTCGCAATTGTGGTCATGAAAAAAGATGAGTCACACATCATGGCGATGCGCGACGGCTCACCGCTGGTGCTTGGCGAAGGAAAAGATGGGTATTATCTTGCATCCGACGTGCCTGCATTTCTGGATCACACTCGCATCGTCTGCTATCCGGGGGATCGTGAGTACATCAAAGTTTCCGCAGACAACATCATTCTCCGTGATCTCTTAGACGACAAGAAGGTCGACCCTAAGTGGACCGAGGTAACATGGGACAAGACGAGCGCCACTAAAGAAGGTTACCCGCACTACATGTTGAAGGAGATCCTCGAGCAGCCGCTCGCACTCGACAAAGCTATACGTCAAGAAGATGCGAAGCTAAATGAAGTCGTAAAATTAATGAAAGAATCCATAAACCTGTTTTTCATTGGCTGTGGTACTGCTGCCAAGATGGCAAAACTCGGTGAGCTATATATGGCAAAGATAGGCGGAAGACTTGCGACCGCGTTTGTCGGTTCTGAATTCAAGACCTATGAACAATTTTTGGATAAAAAAAGTCTTTTGTTCGCAGTATCGCAAAGCGGTGAGACGGCCGACGTGCTCGAAGCCCTGACCGTCGGCGAAAAGAAAGGCTCCAAGATCCTCTCGCTATTAAATGTTGTTGGCTCCTCTATGGACCGCATGTCGAAGCAGTCACTTTTTATAAACACTGGTCCTGAAATTGCTGTGGCGTCGACCAAGGCTGCGACAGCGCAGATCGCTGTCCTTATACTTCTTGCCTACGCTTTCGGAGGTAAGCTTGCAGAGGGCAAGCATCTGATGCGAGGCGTCGTAAAAGATCTGAAGCATTGGCTTACTCCCGATCTGTCGCACGAGATAAAGAAAGTTGCTGAGCGTCTGCGACATACTAATGACCTGTATATTATCGGCCGCGGCTTAAACGCCCCCGTCGCCCACGAAGCCGCCATCAAGATTCAAGAGGTTTCGTACATTCACGCAGAAGGTTTCCCTGGGGGAGAACTCAAGCACGGTCCTATCGCACTTATTCAAAAGGGCACACCGGTCATTTCCCTCATGCCAAATGATGAGACCAAGCGCGATATGGAGTCAAATACCACAGAGCTCAAAAGCCGCGGTGCGTACATCATCGGCATCGCACCAGAGTCCAGCAAGCTTTTTGATGAATGGATACAGGTGCCTGACTTAGGCATCGCATCACCAATCGCAAGCATCATCCCCATACAACTCTTGGCGTACCATCTCGCAGTGTTTCGCGGTAACGACCCTGACAAGCCAAGGAATCTCGCAAAATCAGTAACGGTCAAATAAAAAGCCGCACACTTCTGACTTGTGTCACAAATGGACGTGACCGTATGTTATAGTAGGTACAAATAGGTGAGTACTTTATGCTCATATTTAATAACGAATACACCATTCTATGACAACAGAAAATAATGATGAGGTGAGGGCATTGCGCATCGTTCCTCCTAAGGCAGCGGTTGTTGCAGTTTCGATACTCGCTATTTCGGGAGCATTACTACTGCTTGCGCTCTTTGTGAATACACTAAAGGAAAGCAAGTATATCGGTCGCGACATCAACTCACAGACGACAATTACCGTGACAGGTGACGGCGATGCTTATGAAGCTCCGAACATGGCGACGGTTTCTTTTTCGATCTCACAAGATGCAAAGAATTCTACCGACGCGAGAAAAACAGTGGATGAGAAAATGCAGAAGATTCATAACTTTCTTACCCAGTCAGGAGTTGCAGAAAAAGATATCAAAAATACTGCTTATGATCTTTATCCTAAATATGATTACCTACGCTCGGCAACACTTTGCATACAGAACTTAACCGGAGGTCAAAACTACTGCCCGCCTGAAGGTAAACAGGTACTTTCGGGGTACACGGTGACACAGTCTGTTGATATAAAGATCCGCAAGCTTGATGATGCAGGAAAGATTCTCGGCGGGCTTACTGATAATGGGGCTTCAAATGTGAGCGGACTGACCTTTGTTGTTGAGAACCAAGATGCGGTCATCTCCAAAGCACGTAAGGCGGCTATAACGAAAGCTGAAGTGAAAGCGAGCCAGCTTGCGAGCGATCTTGGAGTGACGCTTGTGCGCATCGTTTCGTTCAATGAAGGCAATAATTACCCTGTCTATAATTTTGCAAGAGAGGGAATGGCAAAAGCCATGAGTGCTGATGGTGCTTCAACTCCGAACATTCCAGCAGGTGAGAATAAGTATGTTTCCAACGTGACCATCGTCTACGAAATCAAGTAAATCAAAAAAATTGGTGCCTGACACCACAAAGAGTACTTCCAATTTCATCTCCCCATGGTCGTGAAATTTAGGTCGCTTGTTTTTTCATCCGGAAGTCGAAGTCACCATAGTAGCGACCTAATTTCTACGATTCTTTGAAAGTGTAAGTACTCGTGTGGTGACTACGTCTCGTGGACATTCCGTCTGTCCAAAACTTCATCATTCATCCAATTTATTCTGCAACATAAAACCTCGTACTCTCTGCGGGAGTGCAGTCGCAGTCTGCATACATGCTTTGGGAGCAAACTCGGCAGCGTCTTCGCTGACGCTCCCTTTATGAAAGAACTCCGCACTCCGTGCGGGGTATCTTTTTTTCATGAAGTGAGTCTGCCCAAGATGGGTCAGGCAAGAGCAAGGTAGATAAAACTTGCTCTAGGAAACTAGGAATAATGCTCGTTCCTACATTTCTCATTCCTTATACCATCTCCCCATAAAGATATATTTTTCCATAACTTTACTAGGTCCTTTTCCTCTTAATACCCCTTGGCTCTGCCATGGGGATTTCCGTTAAAGAAGGATTTGGGAAACCTTGGTTTCCAAGATAATTTTGAGCGGAGATCCTGGGATACCCCGCCGATGCGGAGCGGAGCGAGCAAGGGCACAGCTTGCCGCGGGGAGGTTCATTTGAGCATATTTAAAAACTCAAAATATTTCAATTTTTAAAAGATATGAAATACCTGAAAACGTGCTCAGGCTACTGCACCTTGACTAAAGCCAAGAAAGGCATATACTTTAACTAATTGAATAAACGCCCTCGGGCGTTTTTTCTTAGGGGAAACGCCGAGGTGGCGACCTGATCCTCCGAGTCACATCTCTCGAGGAAACTGCTCTTTCGCGCGACAGGTATCTATCGTTATTATATTTTTCATTTTTATGTCTACACTCATTAATTATCTTCGTGACGTGCGTGCTGAGCTCCGCCATGTGAGCTGGCCAACACGATCGCAAGCTATAAACTACACGATCATCGTGCTTGTCATTTCGGTCGCAACCGGCCTATTTCTCGGTCTTCTCGACTTCACCTTCAGTATGGTGCTCAAGCGCTTCATCTAAAGCACGACACTCCTCGGACTTAATAAAAATAACTATCAACTTATGGAAGAAGAACAAACAACAACCCCTAAGGCATCTCCAACGCGACAGTGGTACGCCATTCACACCTACTCAGGCTATGAGAATGCGGTCGTGCGCAATTTGAAGCAGCGCATAGAGTCGCTTGGCATGGAAGACAAGATCTTCGAAGTCGTCGTTCCTAAGGAGAAGAAGATAAAGATGAAGGCAGGTAAACGCGCCGAAATCGAAGAAGAGATCTACCCAGGCTACGTACTTGTGAATATGATCTACGATCCTGATTCTTGGTATGTTGTGCGCAACACACCTCGTGTTACTGGCTTTGTCGGTGCAGGCGTCGTGCCCGTACCGCTAGACCAGAAGGAGATAGACTCACTCTTTGCACGTATGGGTTCGAAGAATGTGAAGCACACTATCGATCTTGCCGTAGGCGAGTCGGTCATCATCACTGACGGCCCGTTCAAGGAGCTTGAAGGGCGTGTCGGTGAAGTTGATGAGGACCGCGGTCGTGTGAAGGTCATGGTTCCTATGTTCGGCCGCGAAACGCCTGTAGAGCTAGACTTCCTCCAGATCAAAAAGATCTAGAGCTCTCGTTGTCACATCCCTCACCTTTTCTTTGGAAGGTTTGGTGGTACGAAGCAGTAAAAATACTAACATCTTGCGGAATAGATAAATATTCAGTAATATCATCCTATTGGAATGTGGATAAATATCCATGGCTACTCGTTCCATCAGCGCAGTAAGGCTTCTACTTACCGCTCGATAATCATTCATCTTAAAACTATATATGGCTAAAAAAATAACAAAAAAATTAAAGCTCCAGATACCGGGCGGTAAAGCTACTCCTGCTCCTCCCGTAGGTCCTGCCTTAGGTCAGGCGGGTATCAATATTGGTGACTTCGTACAGAAGTTCAATGCCGCAACTGCATCGCAGATGGGTGAGATCATCCCTGTTGAGATCTCGGTCTACGATGATCGTAGTTTTACCTTCATCACCAAGGTCACTCCAGTTTCTCGCCTTATTTTAAAGGCACTCGGAAAGGACAAGGGTGCAAATAAACCGGGGTCCCAGAAGATGGATGCGATCACAAGCGACCAGATCCGCCAAATAGCTGAGAAGAAGATGCCTGATCTGAACGCCGCTTCGATAGAAGCTGCTATGAAGACAGTGGCAGGCACTGCACGCTCGATGGGGATAAAGGTGCTTTGAATAGCACCTTTATCGACCTTTTCAGGATTTTCACGAACGTAGTGAGATGAAAAGCCGAAAAGGTGTTGAAACAAGACAAGTTAAATGTTTCAAGGTCGGAGCGCGGCGGCGCGAGATGGGGTCGCGGAAATTTTCAGAAGAAAATTATCCGTGACCAGCTCCTGTAAGGAGTTAAGGTGAAAGACTAATTCAAACTTCCAAATTTGCCGCACTACACCACGGAGAGTACTTCCAAATTTCAGTACTCGAGGACTCGATGGAATTTTAGGTCGCCCGTCCTTCCTAATTTTGGATTCGGGGAACGTATCAGACATACGTCCCCTCGAATACCAAAACAGTTCAGAACTTCGTATTGCTTCGAAAATAAACCCTTTGCGTGAATTTTAAACTTAAAACAGGCCACTCGGTCTGTTTTTTGTTTAGGGGTAATTAATGGGGAATCAAAAGTCCTACATCTATCGTAGGACTTTAATTAATGTGCTGCATGTCAGGGGCTTAGCTGCGGTTGACGGCACGGCTCTCGGAGGCAACGAGGAGAAGCTTTGCGATGCTTTTTTTACTCGCGGAAGTGAGCGTGGACAGCGGGTTTCTGGACGAGAATGACGGTTGCGGCGATCGCACCAAGTGCGAAAATCAAAAGCGATTTCATGGCGTGCTCCTTTTGTATCAAAAATGTCTCTCCTTAGGCTATACCTCCTACATATTAGGATCAAGAATGTTTTCCTCGTCGAGACGATTGAGTAGTATTAGGCGCATGCTATACTCAAAAATATGAACGAGAAAAACACCCACCAGCGCCCTTCATGGGACGAGTATTTTATGCAGATTGCCGAGCTTGTCGGCAGCCGTGCTACGTGTGACCGCGGGCGAGCGGGAAGTGTCGTAACCCGCGATAAGCGAATTCTAACCACTGGCTATGTAGGCGCTCCGGCAGGGGTCAAAGACTGCGATGAATCAGGGCATGAGCTCCACATGGTAGAGCATCCAGACGGAACGAAGTCGCAGCATTGCGTGCGGGGTACGCACTCAGAGCAGAATGTTATCGTGCAGGCTGCACGCATAGGCGTGTCGCTCAATGGCGGAACACTCTATACGCACATGGCTCCCTGCTACGCGTGTGCAAAGATGATCATCAACGCAGGCATCATTCGTATTGTCGCAGGCAAAGACTATCATGGCGCAGCACGCAGCAAAGAGATATTTCACGAAGCAGGAGTGAAGTTCGAATTGCTATCGAAAGAAATGGAAACTTATCCGGATATGGATGCTGTAGAAGAATAAATTTTTTTAAGATCGCTATGAAAAAACTCATACTTGGATTTACTGGCGAGATGGCAAGCGGCAAGGGAACCTGCGCGGCATATCTGAAGGAAAAATATAATGCCGAAACGTTTCGTTTTTCAACAGCACTCTTTGATGTTGCGCATCGTATGCACCTAAAGGATGATCGCGACACACTCCAGAAGATATCGACATTTTTCCGCAAAGAGTTCGGTGAAGATACGCTCGCTAAGGTCATGTTTCAGGATGCAAAAGGCGCACAAGCAGAACTCGTCGTCATCGACGGCGTGCGACGCCTTGAAGATGTGAAGTATCTGCGTGAGCTGCCGGAATTCAAGCTTGTATTCTTAAGCGCTCCCATTCGCACGCGCTACGAGCGCATGGTCAAGCGTGGTGAGAAAGCCGACGATAGTACGAAGACCTACCATGAATTCGAGGCAGATCACAAGCGTGAGAGCGAGCTCGAGATAACGAAACTCGAAGCCTTTGCACAAGAGGTCATCGACAATAGCGGCACGATGCCCGAGCTTCAGGCTGCGCTTGACACCATCATCAAGAAATACGGTGAATAAGCTCACCTCTCTCGTGTGGGGTATTTATGATATAAAACTGTAAAGAAGTTCTACGAAGGATGTATATGGATAAACAAGCGGACAAAAAAGGAATCCTTGCCGTCATCGATGGCGTCGATGGTTCAGGAAAAGGCACGCACACAAACATGCTTGTAGAGCGCCTGCAAAAGGAAGGCCGCGATGTGGTCATGATGGATTTTCCTCGCTACGGAATGCCCTCAGCGCTTTTCATTGAGCGCTACCTGCGCGGCGAAATGGGCACCGCTCTCGAAGTCGGACCATATCGCGCATCAGTCTATTATGCAGAAGATAGAGCAGATGCCGCCCCCGAGATAAAAGCAGCACTCGCGCGCGGCGCAATCGTGCTTTGTAATCGCTACGTTTCCTCGAACATGGGGCACCAGGCAGGGAAAATTGCAGACAGAGTTGAGCGCGAGCGCTTTCTCCTGTGGCTCAAGGAGTATGAATACGAAGTGCGCGGGATCCCGATTCCTGACATCAATATTCTTCTTTACGTGACTCCTGAGATGGGTCAAATACTTGTCGACAACAAATCTGCCCGTGCCTACACCCAAGGCATGAAGCGCGATATCCACGAAGCAGATATCGAGCATCTGCGACACTCATCAGAGGCTTATCTTGAGGTGGCTCGCAAAGAAAACTGGAAGATCATCAGTCTTATGGATGGTGACGACGCGCTTCGGGATAAGGCAGACGTACATGAGGAGATATACGCATATCTGCGATCTGTAAGTGCAATTTATGGTCTACAAAAGACCTAAAAATCGCTCGACAAGTGTTGATCGATTTGTTTTTGTCATCGGCTTTTATTTCAAGGCCCGTATGTTACTATCTGTTTATGATAGAGATAGAAGAAAAATTAGCAGAGCTTATCGAGCGCGCGCTTGACGAGCTTGGGGTTATGAATGCAAAAGTGTCCTTGGAGCATCCCGCAGAAATCGCGCACGGTGATTATGCCACCAACGTAGCGATGGTGGCGGCAAAGGCTGCCGGCAAAAATCCTCGTGCGCTCGCCGAGGAAATTGTCGCCAAACTGAAAGAGGGGAACACTCTAGAAATCGCAGACGTCTCCATTGCTGGCCCTGGCTTCATTAACTTTAAACTTTCAAATACATATTTTACGAATTGTTTAGATCAGAGTATCAAGGACGGTGCGGCATTTGGCAAAAACGATATACTTGCGAATGCGCGTGTCGTCGTCGAATACACAGACCCCAATCCGTTCAAAGAATTTCATATCGGGCACCTTATGAGCAACACTATCGGTGAATCCATTTCTCGTCTCATCGAAGCCTCTGGTGCCGAAACAAAACGTGCCTGTTATCAAGGTGACGTAGGGCTGCATGTAGCAAAAGCGGTGTGGGGACTTCGAGTTTTAGTTACTGAGGCGGCTCAACGACTCGGAGAGAAATGGGACCTAAGTCTCTCTCTTGAAACAATGCTCGAAACATCTAAGTTTATTGATGAAAAAAAGTTAAAAGAGAATCTTTTGTTTGCTTATAGTTATGGTTCAAAACAATATGAGCTAGACGAAGTCGCAAAAAAAGAAATTCAAGAAATAAATAAGCAACTTTATACTCGTTCAGATGAAAGAATTAATGAGCTTTATGATTGGGGTCGAAAGCAGTCACTTGAAGAGTTTGAAACTATCTATAAACGCCTCGGTACTAATCATAATAAAAAAGAAGGAAAGGCTTTTGATTTTTATTTCTTCGAGTCTAATACTGGTGAGTTCGGCAAGAAAGTTGTTGAAGAGCATAGAGATATATTTGAGACAAGCGAGGGTGCTGTGGTCTACAAAGGCGACGAGGCAAAAGGCCTGCACACGCGTGTGTTCATAAATAAAGAGGGGTTACCTACATATGAAGCAAAGGAGCTCGGACTTGCCAAGATAAAATACGACGCGTATCCATATGACACGTCGATTATCATCACCGGCAATGAGGTGAATGATTATTTCAGGGTACTGCTCGATGCTATGGCAAAAGTATTCCCTCTGCTTGCCGCAAAGACCGAGCACTATTCTCATGGCATGCTGCGCTTGCCGACAGGCAAGATGTCCTCGCGCACAGGCGATGTCATTACCGCAGAGGCGCTCCTTGCTGATGTGAAGTCACGTGCGATAGCGAAGATTACAAAAGATGATTTTACTGAAGAAGAAAAATCTGACATTGGAGAGTTGGTCGCTATCGGTGCCATCAAATATAGTATTTTACGCCAAGCTGGAGGCAAAGATATTATTTTTGATATCGAGCAGTCGCTCTCATTTGAGGGGGACTCAGGTCCTTATTTGCAGTACACATATGCACGGACACGCTCGCTGCTTAAAAAGGCAGGCGAGAAGAAAGGGGATGCACAGAGAATGACTTCGGCGGAGGTCATTCCCCTCCATAAGTACATATTGCGATTCCCCGAGGTGGTATTGCGTGCACAACAGGCGCGAGAGCCGCACTTTGTTGCCACCTATCTTATTGAGATAGCCCGAGAATTTAATGCATTCTATGCCAACAATCCGATATTAGACGGCTCTCCTGATGAGCCATACAAACTCGCCCTTGTGGAATCAGTATCACACATCCTTAAGTATGGACTTTGGTTGCTTGGTATCGAAGCACCAGATAGAATGTAACGTATGGAGAACGAAACCAAACTGACACCAATGGTAAATGTATGGATGGTGGTTTTTTGTACGATGCTTGCCACCGGGCTGTTTGGCTTCATATGGCACACCATGGGCATGAGCGAGGCGCGCGACGCGGATGAGAAAGAATCGCTAGTTGTAAAAGAAGATATTGTCCGCCTCACCGTCTATCGCGACCAACTCAAGACCAAGATGGCGAGTACGAGCGCAACTACAACACAACAGTCAGCATCGTCTACCACTAATAGTGTTAAAAAATGATCATATGAGTCGAAAAGAAGTACTTCAACTGAATGGGCTAACAATACTTGTGGTCATTACCCTTATTGCGAACTTTCTTATCGTGGGATTTTTTTACCGTTTTCACAACTACAATTTGTTCGTGCAAGAAAAAAAACATGGGGTGGAATACACTCAACATCTCAAGACGCAGCATGATCTCCATCAAGAAATTGCCAACATGGAGGGTGTAAAAACATGGAACGAAACAGGGTATATGCAGAATCTGAATATCGGCGAATTTGGAAAGTGATCACGCGGATGAGTCCGTCTCGCAGGTGGGGTTTGTTTGGGTCATGTTGCCCGACCTTGAACGGTTTGATTCATTTCTTGAGCCATACCCAGATTGTGTGGTGGTAGAACATCAGGAGATATTCTGGTCTTTTGAGGACTGCGCTCCAAGAGAAAGAATAGAAAAACGAACGGGAGCCATGCGAGATACATCTCGCCGTTTTGGATCGTTTTTATTGACCAAACGAACGAGAGGCCGAATATGAGCGCGAAGACAAGACTGCAAGCAAAGAGCAGAGCGTGATGCCCCGAAAGAAATTACCCCAGGCGCCTTCCAAGGGCGCTGATGCGTTTTTGTAACATACGCTTCTCCTTAAAAGAAAATGAGCGAAACTCTCTTTGCGAATAATACCGTAAAATAAAGCCTTTTCTAATTTCCGCTTTCGAGAAATATAGTGCGAAATTAAGCGACTCAGTGTAGTATAATCGCTACTATGGACAACAATGAAGACAAGAAAATGGGCAATGCCCGTGCAGGGAAAGATGGAGAGATGAGCGTATCAGCGCGCGAAGAAGCTATACAGAAATTCTGGAAAGACAATTCTATCTTCGAGAAAACCCTTGATGCCAATAAAGACAAGGAGCCATATGTCTTCTATGACGGCCCGCCGTTTGCAACCGGACTTCCGCACTACGGCCATCTGCTTGCAGGCACTATTAAAGACGTCGTGCCACGCTTTCAAACCATGCGAGGTCGCTACGTCCGCCGCGAGTGGGGCTGGGATTGTCACGGACTGCCTATCGAGAACCTCATCGAGAAAGAGTTGGGATTTAAGACTAAGAAGGACATCGAGGAGTACGGCATCGAGAACTTCAATCAAAAAGCGCGCGAAAGCGTGCTGACGTACGACAAAGAGTGGCGCTCGATAGTCGAGCGCATGGGTCGCTTTGTCGACATGGACAAAGGATACAAGACCATGGACGCCACTTATACCGACTCCATCTGGTGGGCATTCAAAACCCTTCACGACAAGAAGCTCATCTATGAGGGATTCAAGTCGATGCACGTCTGCCCGCGCTGCGAGACAACTCTCGCCATATCTGAGGTAGGTATGAACTATAAAGATGTGAAAGATATTTCCGTCTATGTAAAATTCGAACTTGTCGATGAACCGAATACGTTTCTCGTCGCGTGGACTACGACACCTTGGACCCTTCCGGGTAATGTTGCACTTGCGATCGGTGCTGATATTGAATACGTAAAAGTGAGTGCAACCCCGAGCGTTGCAGTAAATAATAAAAGGTCTGACGGATCGTATCATGAGCCTGAACGCTGGGAAGAATTTTATATATTCGCCAAAGCTCGCCTTGAACCGATGCAGATGTTGGCGCAAAAAGAGGGGAAGGATATGGAAGTTGTTGGTACTTTCAAAGGCTCCGATCTAGTTGGGAAGTCATACAAGCCGCTGTTTGATTATTATGCTGCAGATGAAAAGCTCGAGAATCGCGAGAATGGCTGGAAAATTTATGCGGCGGATTTTGTGACCGCAGAAGATGGTACGGGTATTGCGCATGAGGCACCCGCATTTGGTGAAGTCGACATGGAGCTCGGAAAAAAGATGAAACTTCCATTCATTCAGCATGTGAGTATGAATGGCGAGATCAAGCCTGAAGTAAAAGAATTTGCAGGATTATCGGTAAAACCCAAGTCCGATGATGACAAGGTCCGTCTTGGTACTGATATAGCAGTGCTTAAGTATTTGCAAGAACATGGACTGTTCTTCGCAAAGGAAAATATCAACCATTCCTATCCGCACTGTTGGCGCTGTGACACCCCACTCTTGAATTACGCTGCCTCCTCGTGGTTCGTTGACGTTATCAAACTCAAACCGCGCTTGTTAGAGGAGAACAAAGAGATTTCGTGGATACCCGAGCACATGGGTGAAGGTCGCTTTGGCAAGTGGCTCGAGGGCGCGCGTGACTGGGCGATATCACGAACCCGCTACTGGGGTGCCCCTATTCCGGTTTGGAAATGCAACAAATGCGCAAAGACCGAGGTCATAGGTAGTTCCGAAGAGTTGAAGAGTAAACTAACTTCAGGCAATACCTATTTTGTCATGCGCCATGGTGAGTCCGAGAGTAATGTGAAAGGCATCGTCAGCTATAAGCCGGAAGATCCGTTCCCGCTTACTGGGAAGGGCGAAGGTGAGGTCAAAGCTACCGCCAAGAAACTAGAAGCGCTCCTCAAGAGCCAAGAAAAGAGCATAGACTTCATCATCGCCTCGCCGGTGCTCCGGACCAAGCAGACCGCACTTCTCGTCTCAGAAGCACTAGGGCTTTCGCGCGAGCAGGTCATCTTTGACGAACGCATCGCCGAAGTGAATACTGGCGAGTTCAATGGCTGCTCGATAGAAGACTATCGTAGTCAATTTTCCGATACGCTTGAGAAATTTTACAAACGTCCACCGAATGGTGAGACCCTTGAAGAGATGAAATCACGCATCGCAGCGTTTCTTTACGATGTAGATGCCAAGTATAAAGGCAAGACCATTCTCTTCGTTACACATGAGTACTGTGTGTGGATGATGCAGGCGGCGGCGCGAGGTGCGACCAACGAGGAGGCTTCACGAATGCGTGAGGTGAGCGAGGAAGATTTTATCCTGACTGGTGAATCTCGCGAATTCCACTTCGCTCCGCTCTCGCACAATCGTAGATACGAGCTTGATTTTCACCGTCCCTTTGTCGATGTGCAAACGACGTACCAATGTAGCTGCGGCTTAGGCACGATGACGCGCGTTTCTGACGTCTTCGACTGTTGGTTCGAGTCAGGAGCGATGCCGTTCGCACAGTTCCACTACATGGGTGACGAGCGCACAGAAGACGGCAAGCATTTCATCAAAAATTTCCCTGCGGACTTTATTGCTGAAGGAATAGATCAAACGCGCGGATGGTTCTACACACTCCTTATCCTTTCCACCGGCCTTTTTGACCGCTCGCCCTACAAGAGCGTCATAGTCAATGGCTTGATCCTCGCTGAAGACGGGCAAAAGATGTCCAAGAAACTTAAAAACTATCCTGACCCGATGGAAGTGGTGGCAAAGTATGGTGCAGACGCACTCCGCTACTACTTGCTGTCTTCACCTGCGGTACGCGGAGAAGAATTACGCTTCGTCACAGCAGGTGTCGATGAGGTATTCAAAAAGATAACTCTACGTATTGGAAATGTCCGCTCGTTCTATGAGATGTACCAAGGACAGGAGCCAATTTCGCGCGAATCACCCAAGAGTACGAATGTGCTCGATCAGTGGATCCTTGCGCGTTTCCTTGAGGCGCATGCAGAGATAACGCATTTCCTCGATAATCACGAGCTCGACCGTGCAGCTCGCCCCGTACTTCCGTTTGTTGACGACCTTTCTACGTGGTATCTGCGCCGCTCACGTGATCGCTTCAAGAATCAATCAAATAATTCCTCATCTGTTTCGTTGCGGAACCCCGCCGATTCGTCACCATATGAGAATATGCCTCCATCATCGGCCTCCCCGCGCCTCACATCTGAGGTTTCTTTGATCGATTCTCCCGCTCTTGAAGCAACTCGGACTACGGGCTGGATACTTTTTCAATTCGCAAAACTCATCGCACCCTTCATGCCTTTCCTTGCCGAGGATATCTATCAGCGACTTAGTATCGAAAACAAGAAAGAGAGCGTTCATCTTGAAAGTTGGAATAATGTAGGCATCGCTGCAAGCACCATCTTGGCAGATATGGAAGAAGTGCGGCGTTTGGTCACGCTCGCACTCGACGCGCGGGTCAAAGCGGGGATCAAGGTGCGCCAACCACTCGCCCTGCTTTCGGTGAACGCGAGAACACTGAAGAATAAAGATGCATTGCTTGCGATCATCGCAGATGAGGTGAACGTCAAGAAGATACTCCTTACTGATCAGATCGATTCGAGTGCGGTAATCCTCGATACCGTCATCACACCCCTACTTAAAGATGAAGGCATATTACGCGACCTCATCCGACTCATCCAAGAAAATCGTAAGAGGCTTGAGCTTGTCCCTGACAATGCCATTTGTCTCACATATCAAGGTGACCCCGCCATTGAAGCACTAGTTGAAAAATATAAAAAAGAGCTCGAAAGTGCTGCAAACATAACTCTATTTGAGAAGAAGCTCCAGGAAGGTGGCACGCTCGCCCTTAAAGACGCAAGCTCTAGCGGACTCACAATCGCCATTCGCAAGGTATAATGACGCCATGGCGTATCATATCTACCATACCGAAGCGATAATATTGGGCGGCAGACCAAGTGGGGAGGGCGATCAGATGCTCTACTGCTATACGCGCGAGCTCGGGCTAATCAGAGCGCATGCAAAAAGCCTACGCGAAGGACGATCGCGCTTACGCTATGCATTGCAAATGTTCTCGCATGCAGAACTCGATGTCATTGCCGGCAAGCATGGATGGAAACTTATTTCAGCGCGACCCGTCGATTCATTTGCGTCGCTTTGGGAGCATTCTGGAAAGCGCGCGCTATATGCACAGCACGCACAGTTATTGCGGCGGCTTATTCAGGGGGAGGAGCGCCATGAAAAACTTTTTGACGAGATATTATCGGGACTGCAATTCCTCAAAGACGTTCCACATGAAGCGATGCTTCGTACCGTTGAACTCATATTCGTGGTTCGCCTCCTCTATCATCTCGGCTATTGGGAAGAGGGTGAAGTCTTTCAGCCGCTCTTAGGAGAGAGTCCGTGGAGCGACGCAACACTCGCATTCGCGGAAGCTTCTCGCACGCCACTTTTGTTAGGTATTAATCGCGCTTTACGCGAGACACAGCTGTAGACTCTCATACTTATACAGAACTCAAGGAGGAGTGGTATAATATTTACCTATGGACACTGAGTACGAAAGCAGTCGCATTGAGAAGGCAAAGCGCGGTCTTTATCAAGCCGATGAAGTTCTGCACAACAATGGCGAAAACGCCGATCTCTCGCCGCTTGATATAGACGTTGCTCACGACTGGGGAGATACAACCATCGTTCACGACAGAGAAAAGCGAACCGGGGGAGTAAATATCCTCAAGGCGCTTGTTGTGCTTGCCGTACTCGTCACCTTTGGCTCAGCAAGCTTCCTCTTGTACAATCTTTTCGACCCATTCGCAAAACCATCCGATAAGAACATTCTCATTACTTTTGATGTTCCAGTCGGCACCACTCCTGGAGTTCCGGCCGACATATTGGTACGTGTGAGCAATCAGAACCGTATCGCTCTCGAATACGGCAATCTCACTATCGTCTATCCACCAGGCACCCGTAAGGGTGACACTCCCGAAAAAGATCTCCGTGACGAAAAAAAGGTTCTCGGGCAAATTGGCCCTGGGCAGGTCGTCGAGTATCATACAAAGGCAATCTTTCTTGGTGAAGAAAACACCGATAAAGAAATGCACGCGAGTCTCGAGTATCGTTTCGCAAATATCAGTTCAATATTTACGAAGGATGAGGTGCGCCTGGTCCATCTAGTTTCTGCACCGGTAAATCTCACCGTCGACGTACTCAAAGAAGTGAACTCCGGACAAGAGATTGAGCTCGGCATTAATGCCGCTTCAAATACCGTTATTCCGCTTCGCGACGTGCTAGTGAAGGTCGAGTTTCCACTCGGCTTCACCCTCTCTGACACTGACCCAAAACCGACATTTGGCAACAACATCTGGCGCATCGGCACCATGGATCCCGCAAGCAAATTCAAGATACGTATCAGGGGAATACTTGCAGGTGAAGATACGCAAGAAAAGGTCTTTCATACAAGCGTCGGCGCCGGAAGCGACCAGACTGAACGCAATATTAGCATCATGTACTCAACCCAGCTCTCAAGTTTGGTAGTGCAGCGTCCATTTATTGGTATCGCGCTTTTATTGAATGGCAAGTCTGCCGAACAGGCGACTGCGCACTTTGGACAGCGCATCGGAGGTGAGGTCAACTGGCACAATAATCTTCCGACGAAGATCATCAATGCACAGATCGAGGTCAAGCTAAAGGGAGTTGCACTTGACCGAACCACTGTTGTTGCGCGCAATGGCTTTTATCGCTCATCAGACGATACGATATTTTGGGATGAACGTTCCAATCCTTCACTTGCAGTGCTTGAAGCGGGCGACAGTGGTAGTGTTGATTTCTCTTTCTTGCCAATGCCGGCAATATCTGGAACCCAGCTTCTCACCAATCCGACCATCACGGCTGAAGTGACCGTGCGTGGAAAGCGTATTTCAGAGGCTGGAGTACCAGAAGAAGTGAAGACAGCGACCTCACAGTTCGTAAAGATCACTTCACAGGCACAATTTACTGCTCGCTCAGTGTACTATGCTGGACCATTTGTAAACACAGGACATCTTCCTCCAAAAGTTGAACAAGAAACGACCTACACCATAATCTGGGATATCGTGAATATCTCAAACACCATCAGCAATCCACAAGTACGCGCTATCATCCCACCATATGTAACTTGGGCGGGAGCAGTATATCCGAACAAAGAAAACATTACATACAACCCAAATACTCACCAGATAACCTGGGCACCGGGAGACATTCCTGCGGGCACTGGGGTGGGCAAGCCACCACGCGAGGTTGCATTCCAGATAATTCTTGCACCAAGCATCAGTCAGATCGGAAGCACCCCAACCTTAATGGACCACATTCATTTCGACGGCACAGACTCATTCACCAGCGAATCCCTGGCACAAGATATCAATGATATTACGACCGTGCTCGTCACTGACCCCAGAGCGACAAAGGAAATGTACACTGTTGTTCGATAACATGGCAGAACGATCAAGGCGATCGCTTTTCCAAAGCACATAAATTGTGTAGCATAATAGTCTATGGCAAAAGAGAAAGCAGAACGAAATGAAAAGATGGAGGCAATCATCTCGCTCACGAAGCGGCGCGGTTTCGTGTACCAAGGCTCTGAGATCTATGGTGGTTTAGCAGGAACGTGGGACTACGGACCACTCGGTGTCATGCTCAAGAAAAATATCGAGAACCTTTGGTGGAAAATATTCGTCGAGGAGCGCGAAGACATGTACGGCATCGACGCTGCTATCCTTATGAACCCCCAAGTGTGGGTCGCATCAGGTCATGTCGGTGGATTTTCTGATCCTTTGGTTGAATGCGCAAAATGCAAAAAACGTTTTCGTGCAGATCATTTGCGGGACAAATTTTTAAATGAGAACCCAGCTATCCTTCACGATGAACCGAGCGGAACAGTCGAAGTATTGAATCGTGACTTTTCATCCTTCGATATCAAGTGCTCCAATTGCGGCAGCAGTTTAAGGAATGCCCAAGTCCGTCAATTTAACATGATGTTTCAGACACGCGTCGGAGCAAATGAAGATGCAGGAAGCATTACGTATCTTCGTCCTGAGACTGCGGGCGGTATGTTCGTTAACTATAAAAATGTGATGGATTCGTTTCACCCTAAGCTTCCGTTCGGACTCGCTCAGATAGGCAAAGCATTCAGGAATGAAATATCTGCGCGCGACTTCATCTTTCGTGTACGCGAGCTCGAGCTGATGGAAGTCGAGTACTTCGTAGACCCGAGTGAGTGGGAGAAGTATTTCGAAGAATTTCGTTTGCGGATGTGGAGCTTTATCGACGCAATCGGACTCTCACGCGAACACGTACACGAACTTGAAGTAGGAGAGGCTGATCGCGCGCATTATTCGCGCCGCACCATCGACTTCGAGTTCGATTATCCATTCGGCAGAAAAGAACTCTACGGACTGGCATATCGTGGGGACTTTGATCTGAAGAGCCACCAAGAGGGGAGCAAGTCCGATCTGACGTATTTTGATGAATACAGCAAAGCGCGATTCCTTCCGCACGTCATCGAGCCCGCGCTTGGAGTCGGGCGCACCATACTTGCGATATTAAGTGATGCATATACCGAGGACGAGATGGGCGGCGAAAAGCGCGTCTATCTTAAGTTCGCGCCTGAGATAGCACCTATTCGCGTTGCAGTGTTTCCGCTACTCAAGAACAAGCCCGAACTTGTGGCCAAAGGTCGTGAAGTATACAGTAGTCTGCGTAAGATATTTGGCAGCAAGGTGATGTTCGACGACAACGGCAACATCGGCAAACGTTATCGCCGCCAAGATGAGATAGGCACTCCATATTGTGTGACTATCGACTTCGACACGCTCGGCGAGAACCCCGAACTGCTTGATACGGTGACCTTGCGCGACCGCAACAGCGGAACACAAAAACGCGTCCCACTTTCACAACTAGCGTCGCTTATCGGACATAACGCATAACAATAGAGAGCAAGCCCTTTGCACAATTTGCATTACTCCTGCTTTTTTAAAAATGCAAATTTTAGTCGCCCTCGTTTTCCTTTTTTCAAATTCGTACTTATCCTCCGATTATCCTATTTTCCCCCAAAATGTTTTCCGGAGGAGTAGTCAATTGCCGTCACGAAAATCTTGTACTTTCCTAGTATTGCGCTTATTCCGTGGTCGGTTTTCCTAATTCCGAGAGAGGGTAAATCTTGGTTCCGTGAGAATGGTTGGATATGAACGTCATGATCGCAACATCTGAAAGTTTTCCAGTTTTCAATTCCGAAATGAACTTTCTGAGTTCATCGGTATATGCCATCATAGAAAATCCCGTCGCAACATCTAGCTCCATTTCTGTGGGCATTCGGCCGACCTCCTCAAAGATCTCATTGGTCATCTCTATTTTTTGACTTTGAATGTATGCTTCATGCTCGTTTTGTCTTGCCTCTATGCTTGACTGACGTTCTACTTCAGCCATCCCATCTAACGTATCCATACCTTTGTTCACGCCCATGACCGCCACAAAGCCTCCCGCTAACAAGGCGGCAGTACCCCATCCCGTTTTCTTTGTTACGGACGGGCGCACGTCACTTTCTACTTCCCCACCTTCCTTGGGCATATTTTCCATATTTTTGATAATTACTTAATTATATTATTATAAGTCGTTAAAGCTTAAAAACAAGCGCACCCCGTGGGGTTGTCGCTTGCAACGTGCAGTCGTGTGTTTTTTGTAGGCGGGGATTTGAAAATAGATCTAATTTCAGGATTTGGACATATCATCGATTCCCGAAAAGATACCGACACAATTTCCTCACGATAATCAAAAAAAATCGGAAAGTTTATCGTGTACGCCACATTTTGCTTTCATTCGATATATTCTAACAGTACACATGCTACTAGTAGCATGTGTACTCGCTGTGCTTGAGATTGCTGGTGGGTTTTTTGATGTATCGAACATTGCAAGGTGACAACAAGTAGAGAAAGCACACGAAAGGGAAATGAGTATTGCTTGCGAGGCATTCATGATTATAGTTATTTCCCCAATTAGCGTTGGTAACAAAATCTGCCTCAGATGAGGCAGATGTATTATCCCGACTTACCGAGTCGAGTGAAAAGCTCCGTAAGTTCTACATCGAGTGCAGTATCAGTTGTTTTCGGCTGATCATCGGTTGTCGTTTGAGCGCGCGTCTCCGCATTTTCAATCGTTCGGATGAGGATAAGAAGCATAGAACTGATGTAGTACCCAAATTCCAAATGAGTTGGGGAATCGCTCTCTGTGAGGACGTTGTTTGCGCGATTTCCAATCAGTTCTACGAGTTCCCCGAGCTGAAGATTTACCTTCTTTAGTCGTTTTACATGCTCGTTGATGTATTTGCGAAGCTCCGGTCTCTTCTGCGGGATTTCTCTCCCCGCGCTTAAGATATCGATAGGCATGATCTCTACCATACTGCCTCCTTGTGTATTTTCTTATCTTGTTTTACCCAAACTATAAAACAAAGTCAATCATGCTTGCTGGTCTGATGTTTATCGAAATAAAGTATGTACGCCAGAGCACACAAGAGGATGAAAGCAGGAAAAGATGCAAGAAGGGACTGTTTAATAATTGTGTTTGAAATAATTGCCGTAGAGAGGAGTGCTATGAGCAGAATGGCACAGAGATTCGATATTTTTCTCATACACAGACCAACTGCAAGTATGATATTAAGCACACCCGTAAGATACATGAGCCACAATGGATAACCCCAAGCAAGAAAGATGGACACCTCTTGCGGTGAATTTGTAAGTTTAAGGATACCCGTGCCAATAAAAACAAACATGACGATAAGCATCAATATTATTCGCAGGTAGTATTTGGTCATTTTAAAAGTGTAACACGCAACAGGTAGGATAATATTGCTCACTATTCTCTCGTTTGAGCTAGAACTCGTTATGGCTAATAAAAACTGTTACCAAGCGCATGTTTAGCGGTACATTCAAGCTTCAAATGCAACACTCCATACTTCAAATTGGGCTCTCTGTCTTAGAGTATTAGTCCTCTCATTGCTCGACTCTTAAAAAATATAGAGTGACACGAGGGCACTCTATATTATAGGGAATTTGGAATACTTAATGATATTTGATTGTTATGTTATATTTTTTGGCATAATAAAATCCCGCATCCAAAAATATGGAGGCGGGACGGATTCTTTAAAAGTTAGAAAAATAAACGTATACCATAGCCACAGTATATGCGGCATTACAAACAATCAGTCAAAGGCAGATCCAGTTACAAGCCTGAAACACAGGTCTGTTTTTTCAAATTCATGTTCGGTATTTGGACTCTTTTTTGCAGGCATCTTATACACAGGTGCAATATTAGAAATATTTGTTTAGAACTGACAAACTCCATCAACACAAGTTTTGCATGTCATTTCATTCCCCGAATCAAATTTAGCTTTGGGGACTATTTGAACACCATTATAAATTACCTCATCTATGAAAAGAAACGAAACTCGCAAACACTAGGTTTGAAGTTTTTGACTTTCACTCTCACTGTGATGCCACAAAATGTTATAACCATCTCAAAATACCCTCGGTAAAATAAAAAAATTTAGCTATATCTGCCGTTCGTTCGAGATAGCTAAATTTTTTTTATCGCACCAGCTACCTTGAGGTTGGCAAGATGTGTATTAGTAATTAGTGGTTCCTTGAGATTCGGATGTAGGAGTCTGCGACTGTGGTGCGCGGTTTGTGGCGGGAGTCTCCGTTTGGGCTTGGCTCGGCAGCTCAACTCTAATATTTTGAGTCGAAGGCGTCACCTCTGTGTTTGCGGGTGCAGGAGCGTCGCTCTTTAGCACTGGAAGTCCGTATACAAGGAATAGTATAAGAATGATGATCGACATAGCTGCGATGATGCCGAGCACCAGATCAGAAGCCTCATCATCTCTGTGTGTAGTTGAGGGGTTATTTATGATCGTTGTCATAGAGTTAAAAGATTAATGAATAAAACTTATTTAAATATACATCTTGCACATGAAGAATCGCTGAAGCTATTAGAGCTGCGCTCAATCGCGATTCATGTTGTGTACGTAAAATGAAAAGTGTCGAAAGATAACTTAAGAACTTTAATAGTCTCTTATGAGACGAATATACAACGAGAGCAAAGAGCAAGAATGGGAAAGCGATAAGTGTGCGAAGTGTATGCATGATCATGAGAGCGGTATAAAGTGCGCCGCGTGTGAATGCATGGGATAGCAGACGGATGTGCCTAATCAAGATTGAAAATGACCCGCATATGCGGGTCATTTTTTACTTCTTCTTTGCGGTGGCTTTTAGCTTCTTCTTTTCCTTCTTGATGTTGTTGTCACCTCGTCCCATATGTAGAAATTAATCTCTCTAATGAAATAATTATACCTCACGCCCCCATGATATAATAATGCAAATGATCGAAACACCGTACGAAACTATTAGCGAAAAACGCATTACGCATGTACTCCAAGCCAAGTCCACGCTTGAAGGTGCTGGAGTGCACCTCCATCGCGGCTTTGGGCACGCTGAAGTTCCTCTCTTCGACCCCTTTTTGCTTTTTGATGACTTCAGTGCAGATAATCCCAGAGACTACCTTCCCGGCTTTCCTTGGCATCCCCATAGAGGCATTGAGACGGTCACATACATTCTCGATGGAAATGTCCGTCACAAAGACTCTATAGGCAATAGTGGTGTTATTGGAAGTGGAGATATCCAGTGGATGAGTGCAGGCAGCGGTATCATTCACGAAGAAATGCCGGAAGGCACAGGAGGTATCAAGGGATTTCAATTGTGGGTAAATATTCCAAGGAAAGATAAGATGGCTCGTCCAAGCTATCAAGAGATAGGCAAAGGTCTTATTCCCGAAGTAACACTCGGAAAGCAGGCTAAGGCACTCGTAATTGCCGGAACAGTTGTGGGAGTGAGTGGCCCCGCTTCAGATATTATGACTGACCCACTGTACGTCGACATTACCCTTAAACGTGAGCAGCTTTTTAACTTTTCTGTAACTCATGGGTACACGACATTTATTTATATTATTGATGGCCATCTCGCAGGTGGTGTAGAGGGGAATGTTGCTCACTCCAAGGGCACGATTCTTTTATTTGATCGAGATGGGGATACGATACTCTTGCGTGCGGGCTCAACTGATGCGCGATTCTTACTAGTGTCTGGTAAGCCGCTTGATGAACCCATTGCATGGCATGGTCCCATTGTTATGAACACCAAGGAGGAACTTGTTGTGGCGTATGAAGAATTGCAGCGTGGCGAATTCATAAAAGCATTAAGCTAACTTGATGTTGATTTTTGGTCAGGATTTGTAGAAAATGAAGCAAGATGTTTTGAAGGAGTAAGAAGTGTCAGGCAATGAAGAAAGCATGCTCTTGCGAATGGTCCTAGTGCTCAAATGTGTCGTCATCGCAAGCGTGCTCACCATAATTAGCTCGCATTTTCCTCCCTCACGCCACCATATAGCCTACATAGGACTGGTTTTATATCCGGCATTTCTAACCCACGGCAGCAGCCACTTCGCGTGTCGGGTGTACAGACAAAGCCAAGATTGAGTATAATTACCACATCAATATTATTTAATCCTCATTTTATGATCACTGCCGCCGCCGCAATCGTCATGCTTTTTCTCTCGGGTTTTCGTATCGTTCAGCAATACGAACTCGGTGTCGTGTTCCGCTTTGGAAAGATCATCGGTACACGCGAGCCCGGACTCAATTGGGTCATACCTATGGTCGATATTCTCCGAAAGGTTGACCTGCGCGTGGTCACGCTTCCGGTGCCCGCACAAAAGATCATTACCAAAGATAATGTCTCTGTCGATATTTCTGCGGTCGCGTATTTCAAAATCGTCGACGCGGTGAAGAGTATTGTTGCTATCCAGAACGTGCATGATGCGATCAATCAGATCGCTCAGACATCACTTCGCAATATTGTTGGCAAGTTTCAGCTCGACGAGATCCTTTCTGAGCGTGAGATCATTAATGCTGAGATAACAAAGATCCTTGATACCTACACTGAGCAGTGGGGAGTGGTTGTGAGTGCGGTTGAGATCAAAGACATCGAGCTTCCTCCAGATATGCAGCGCGCTATCGCAAAGCAGGCAGAAGCCGAGCGAGAGAAGCGCGCGAAAGTTATTTCAGCAGAAGGAGAATTTCTCTCTGCACAGAAACTCGCTGACACTGCTGACATCATGATGGCTCACCCGATTGCGCTACAGTTACGCAACTTGCAGACGTTGGCCGAAATAGCAACTGAGAAGAACTCAACGATCATCTTCCCTGCACAGCTGATGGGTACAATAAGTGACATCCAGCGTTTCATGGGCGAGGAAAAAGGAAGGTAGATACATAAAGTCGAGCTAAGAATAATTATCGGTCATCACTTTCTCTGAAATAGCTGACACAGAAACGCTCCAGCAATTGAGCGATTTTGTAGTGTGATTATTTAATCAGCACACTGCGCATTGAGATTGAGCCATGCACAAGTCCCGTGATCGGAAAGCTTGCAACCTCATCGACTTCTTGTAAGCCCAAAATGTAAAGCAGTGGCCAGTAATGATCAGGTGTGGGTATCGAAAGTAAAGCTGCATGCCCGAGTTTCTCGTAGTGTATAAGAGCGCCATGATTTCTGTCACCGATATATCCGCTCGCACTGTCATCGAATTCTTGTGCCCAGTCGAACGCTTTTGCATCTCCACTAAAGTCTATACGGCCAAGATTATGGACAATATTTCCGCTTCCGATGATAAGCACGCCCTTTTCACGCAATATCGTGAGTTGTTTGCCCAGTTCGTAGTGAAACTGCGATGGTTTAGAAATGTCGATGCTCATTTGAAATACAGGAATATCAGCTTTGGGGTACATGCGGTGGAGGACTATCCATGTGCCGTGGTCAATTCCCCAGTCAAGATCGTCTTCTACTTGCACACCGATAATCGTTTTCTTTGCGATCCCTGCATAGAATGGCGAACCCGGACATGGATAGTTGAGATCGTAAAGTTCTTTGGGGAAACCCAAGAAGTCATGTATTGTCTTCGGTTTTTGCGCCATGTGTACGAATGTTCCCTCAGTTAGCCAGTGAGCTGATATGGCAAGAATGGCCTGTGGATGGGGGATGTCAGCGGCCATATTTTTCCAACCTAAAGTGAAAGAGTTGTCATCGATGCCGTTCATTGGGCTGCCATGACCGACAAATAGCACCGGCATGCGTGGGGTGAGCGGCAGTTCGTCTGTATTGTGTACGAATTCATTGATGGTCATATCTCGAAGTATCGCATGCGTAACAATTATTTTCTATGAATCATCTAATTCAGAGCTAAAAGTGGATAACTTCGTAACACTATAGTCATGGAGCGTATATAATGAATATAATATTTTCGCATCATGCGTACTGCGTGTTCTACCTGAAATAGATAAGCAAATAGTACGTAGTGTGTGAAATCCATCCCAAAAAATGGTTTCTCCCACACTGCAGCTCCTATGAGTCGAAATGAGTGCATGACGGAAAAAACGGCATGTATAGAGTTTTGGATCAATCATCTTTCGTATCGAAACTGACCGAACCATCCTTTTTGCTACAACAACAAGAGAGAAGGGGAAGTGGAGAGATACAGAGGAGCTATTTCTTTTGGGCTTGTCGGAAAAATGTTTGAGAACACAAGAAGCGATGGATATGATCTAACAATTTTCATATCCTGCCAAATCGCCGCTTTTGAGATGGGTATTATGTAGATACACATCAAAAAGGGTGCATGTTCATCGAAAGATGGCGCCAAGCAAAATATAAAACCGCATTGTAGGCACAATGCGGTTTTATATTTTAAAAAATTCAAATGTTTAATCAAAAAGTTATTCAATTGTGAACAAGTAAATGGTAATGATGACGGTGATTGCGGTAGCGAAATGCCATCCAAGGACCAGAGGAGAATTAACAAAGAATTGAAACAAGGTGTACATACCCCCTCCATAGGTGAAACCGTATTCACGCTAACGCCGAAGCAAAGATTTGCAAATGCTGAGATTGAGGGTGCACAATGAAGTAATTCTTAATCTCAGCTATAATGCCTTGGTGAACAAGAATATTTTCATATTTTCATTTATGTTTCTTGCCGCTTCTGCCATGTTGGGTTTTTTCTTAGGATATTATTTGGCAAAAGGTGACTACGACAAACAGATCTCATCTGCAGGCCCACTTCGCGAGGGGATGTCAGGTCATAAGTTCATCAACCCGCTTCTTGCCTGCAATCTCCCAGAGGCCAAAAACGTTGATGAATATACAGGTCTTGAAAAAAATCTCAACGCAATGATCGAACAAAAGAAGTCAGAACACGCAGTTAACGCTGTTTCGCTCTACCTTATTCGCAACGGATTATGGGTAGGAATCAACGAAAATGTGAAGTATGAACCTGCAAGCATGCTCAAGGTAGTTCTCATGATCGCATATTTAAAACAAAAAGAGACGCATCCCGACCTTTTTTCACAAAAGTTACTCTACACTCCGGAAATTAAACACATTTCTGACCAGATACCTTTTCAGGCGAGTTCATCATTTGTGGTAAGTAATAGGTATTCTGTCGATGAGTTGATAAATAAAATGATTATTGATTCTGACAATACGGCTATGTATACGCTCCTTTCAAGTATCAATGAGAATTCATTGAATGATGTGTATACCGATCTGGGTATCTCAACCCCGGACAATATGGGAGTCTATAAAATATCCGCGAAGTCTTATTCGCTGTTTTTTCGCATACTTTATAATGCCACCTATCTTAATCGCGAGGATTCTGAATTTGCTCTGGCTTTATTGTCGAAAGCTCACTTCGAAGATGGAATTGTTGCCGGTCTTCCTAAAGACACCTTGGTTTCGCATAAATATGGAGAAAGAGCCCTGTCAGCACCTGACGGAAGCATTTCAGGGGTTGAGCTCCATGATTGTGGCTTCATATACCCGCCAAGCGGAGATAAGCCATATTTTTTATGCGTTATGACCGAGGGAGATACCCCAGAGGGCGTGAAGGGAGCCATAAGTGCAATTTCTTCCTATGTGTATGGTCAGCTGGTGAAATAAAATTTGTAACCTTATAGTGATGACCTCCCAAGATCGATATTTGACTTTATTTTCGTCTTCGCATAGTATTGCAACCAAGGTAATTCAATAGTTTTTTCAACTACGCCGTGGGAGGATCAGGGGTGTGAGTGTGAGGCATTTTGGGAACCCGTCAGACGGGAGCCTCACACGCAAGACCTTTAGAGGTTTTTTCTGAAAAACCCAAAAGGTATACTGCTCCTGTAAGGAGCCGGTATCCAAGGCGTGAGGAGAAGTTATCTGGGGAACCGCACAGCGGAAACCTAGAAATACTATTAAAAATCCTAAATAAAATCGAATTAACGACATATGACACGATCACTCAAAAAAGGACCATACGTATACGAGAAACTCCTCAAGAAGATAGAGGGGAAGAAACCTGACGCAGCCGGAGTCATCAAGACATGGGCACGCGCATCACAGATCGCGCCTGAGATGGTCGGATACACATACGGAGTCCATAACGGAAAAGATTTTATTGAGGTCAAGGTAACCGAAGACATGGTAGGTCATCGCCTTGGAGAATTCTCACTAACTCGCAAATTCCATCGCCATGGAGGAAAAATGCAAAAGGATCTTGAAACAAAACAAAAACAAGCCGAGATTGATTCAGCCAAATCAGCGAAAGCAGCTTCTGAGGGAGCGAAGAAAAAATAAACCCTAAATTAAACTACAGCCAACATGCAAGCAACCGCCAAATTATCTGACTATAGACAAGCACCTCGCAAGGTACGCCTTGTGGCAGATCTCGTGCGCGGAAAGACTGTTGAGAATGCTTTACTTGAGCTCAATTTTCGTGCGAAGCGCGCCGCTCCTGTTTTTGCAAAGCTCATACAGTCAGCCGTCGCAAATGCTAAGGCTCAAGGTATCGATATCGCGACCCTTATCGTAAAAGAAATTCGTGTTGATAAGGGCGCGATTCTTAAGCGTAACCGCCCTCGTGCACAAGGTCGCGCATTCCCAATTCACAAGCATACAAGCCATATTATGCTTACTCTTACCGATGACCCCGTTGCCAAGAGAGGAAAGGCGAAGAAGCTCGCAAATATGACAAAAGAGGTAAAGCTTGAAGCAAGCTCTGAAGTAAAGTCGAAGACCACCGCGATAAAGAAGCCTGCAAAGAAGATAGTCACAAAAACAAAATAATTAACTCAATTTAAAAGAAATTCCACGTTATGTCTCATCATGTCCATCCATATGCTCACCGTTTAGGAATCCTTCGTGACTGGAAGTCGCGCTGGTTTGCTGATAGCGGAATGTACCAAGAGTATTTGAAGGGCGACATCCTTTTGCGTGACTACTTGGTCAAGCGCCTCCGCGGTATGCATGTTGCTGATATTGAAATGGAGCGCAATGACAAGATGTGGAAAGTGGTCGTTAAGACTGCACGCCCAGGACTTATCATCGGCCGCAGTGGTGAGGGTGCAACAAAGCTTCGCGCTGAAGTAGTATCTCGCCTAGCGCGCTGGAAGATAAAGACCCCAAAGGAATTTCGTATTGATATTGAAGAAGTACGCAATCCAGAATCCAATAGCGCTATAGTCGGACAGATGGTTGCTGAGGGTCTCGAGAAGCGTATGCCATTCAAGCGCGTGTTGAAGCAGATGCTTGAGAAGGTCATGGCCAATCGCGACGTAAAGGGTGCACGCATTGAGGTCTCAGGACGCTTGGGAGGTGCTGATATGTCACGCAAGGAGCATGTGAAGGCTGGCAATATTCCTCTTCAGACTATCCGTGCTGATGTGGATTTCGCTCGTGAAAAAGCATATCTTCCATATGGAGTCATCGGTATTCAGGTTTGGATCTATAAGGGAGAGGTCTTTGCTGAGAAAGGCAAGAACGCTCGCCCTGCTCAGACACAGACTCAGGCAACAGCGCATACTAATCCTACTCGCGCATAATATTCAGGCTTATGTTATTCCCCAAAAAAGTAAAACATCGTAAGTGGCAGTCCGACCGCTGGAACCAAAAGAAGAAGCGCACCGAATCGCGCGGAACGACTTTGGCATACGGCTCATATGGACTCAAGGCTGAGACTGCCAACCGCATCACCTCGAACCAGATCGAAGCAGCTCGACGTGTGCTCTCGAGGAACGTTGGCAAGACTGGCCGTGTGTGGATCCGCGTTTTTCCTGACAGACCATTTACAAGAAAAGGCGCAGAAGTACCGATGGGTAAAGGTAAGGGAGACCCCGCAGGTTATGTCGCCGAAGTGCTTCCAGGTCGCATCATCTTCGAGATCGATGGAGTTACCGCAGCTGTTGCAAAGGAAGCTATCCGCAAAGCAGGATCAAAGGTCGCCGTTCGCTCACGCATGGTCTCACGTCAGGCATAACAACATCCACATGAAAAGCAAAGAAATACAAAAACTTGGAGATAAGGAACTCGTAAAACTGTTGGAGGAGAAGCGCGCGACCGTGAGGCAGTTTCGCTTTGATGTCTCAGGCAGCAAGGTCAAGAACATCAAAGATGGAGCAAATTCCAAAAAGGATGTTGCGCGCATTTTAACCGAGCTTTCCTTGCGCAGTAATGCAAATTAATACCACGCTTATGAATACACCAGAACAAAAAGAAAAAGTAACAACAAAGAGACAATCATTCGTCGGCGTTGTTG
>JAYTUL010000043.1:0-7653 GCA_043744555.1 bacterium
GGCGGTGGCATAGGCCACGAGCGCAACCGTCTTGGGTGATTTTGATGTACGAGTCATTGATCCATTATCTCATAGATTTGGGGTGTTTTCTACAGAGCAGGGCTGACCCCATTATCTTTAGACAAAGGTTTAATATTGGAAACGGGAAACGGGAATAAGTACAGAAACGGGGGAAACGGAAACAGGAATAACTTCAATTTTAATCTAAATCGCAACAACTCATCACTTATGCGATAATACATTTATGATTTCGACTCTCCCCAAATTCGAATTAACCGAAGAAATATTAAACCATGGATATTGAAGAAAAACAGATAAAAACATTAGCCATAAATAGCTCGCGAACATATTATAATTTCCTTTCGGAAACAGGGCGCGGTATTGAGGAAGTAAAGGTTCTATCCATAAGCCACAACAAAAAGGACTTATTCAAACTTAAGCTAGACAAAAAATTATTTAATCTTGATTCGATAGAGTTTGTAGTCACCGGACAAAAAATCTCCACTGACCGCATAAAAGTTATCGTATATGATAACGATACAAATACGCTTCTCATAAAGCCGCAGCCCGCTTTGCAGGAACAGTTCAAAAATTTACTAGCAGACGAGTTAAGGGTTATCTCCGATCTAAAATACCTCGTAAAAAGGGTTGAAGATTGGTACGAAATCAACGGACAGAAGATTGCTCTCCCGACTGCAATATCTGTGCTGAACCAACCCACAGAAAGTGATTTTTTTACAGACATGCCGCCCTCTCCTGACCAGAAAGAAGGAATAGAGACGATATTTACCCAACCGCTTAGCTATGTCTGGGGCGCACCAGGAACAGGAAAAACGCAATTAGTTCTTGCATACTCCCTCATACATTACATACGTGCGGGCAAACAAGTGGCGATTTTTGCCGCAACCAATAACGCACTAGAACAAGTCCTGTATGGGGTATTTAACATGACTCGCAAAGCAGGAATTGCAGACAATAAAATTCTTCGCCTCGGTACGCCATCTAGCAAGTTTGCCCAAGCCCACCCTGATTCTTGCGAGGCGATGGGTGTACAGCAGAGGTCTGGTGAGGTTGATAATCAAATAGAGATTCTAAGGGGCGTTATTGAAACAAGAAAAGCATCTCACGTCATAGATATCATCGACCAAGAAAGTAAGAGTATATTTCTCCAACTCAAAAACCTTGGGGACTCAAGAGAAGAAATACTACTCGCGATTAAATCAGGCGAAAAAGATGTTGAGAGTGAGGAAGCCTCGTTCGACAAGGTCGCTGTGCAGATATCTAATCTTGAAAAAAGTATCAAAAGAAAGGAGAAGACCGTATCCTCTTTCTTTTATGCATTGAGAAAGAAGTTTACGAAGAACACACGCGTGGAGGTTGAATTGGACGCTGAAAAAATTGAGTTGCAAGCGAAGCTACGCCAGCATAAAACCCATGAAAGTAAAATCACAAAATTGGAAGGCAATCTCAAAAACCTGAAGTCATCACATGGCGACGTGTCCAAAGCCGACAAGCTGATTGGGGATCTAAAAAAAGTCTGTGCAAACGACAAAGAGGCAGAAAGTTTATTATCAAAAATAACCTTTCATAATTACGAGGGCGTAAAAAGTTCTCTGGGCGAGTATGTAGAAAAAAAGAATTCTGCGATGGAGTCAGCGCGAATTATCGCGCCCGAATATGACATCTGGACAGAGCAAGAATTAATGAACAAACTTAGTTCTTGGGAAGAACAGAAAGCTCGTCTTGAGACAAAAACAGAAGAACGAATCGAAGACGCAAATGTTATTGCTCTGACTTTGGACGGCTATATCGACAGATACAAAGATAAGGAGCTTCCAAGTGCACATTATTTTCTTGACGAGGCGGGCTATGCCTGCTTGATAAAAGCACTTACGCTTTTTAGGAAAAATGTTCCTGTCACATTCCTCGGCGACCACATGCAACTTCCACCCGTCTGCGAATTTGACGACCGAAGAATGAACGACAGCGATGTAAACCGAGGTGTCTTTGTGTGGGCTCAATCAGCTTTGTATACGGAATGGATGTTTTTAAAAAACATGAGTGAGGCATTTCAGGATTATTACCAAAATAACCCTTACGTTTTCCAAAAAATGAAAAAAGTGGATTTGAAGCATACTTATCGATTCGGCTCGTCCTTAGCACGGAAGCTCGACGAATATGTATATAAAAATGGTTTTTCTTCACACGATCAGAATGGAGAAACCGAAATTTACTATATCCACGCGCCACACATATATCCGCAACCTCTAACAAGCTTCAACGGTAGAAATACACCATCAAGAGAAAACGCCTTTGAGGTTTCCAAAATACTTGAACTATTTGGAACTCTTGATAAAGAAAGTTTTGCAATTCTCACACCATACAAAAAACAAGTCGCGCTACTTGGACGCGCATTGCCGGAAGTGAGAAGGGATCAAAAGATTATGACAGTACATGGGTCGCAAGGAAAAGAGTGGGATGATGTTGTCTTGAGTGTGGTTGACACAGATAGGATGTGGTTCGTTGACACCCTAAATCAAAGCTCACGGGGAATGAATGTACTTAACACTGCTGTAAGCAGGGCAAGAAAAAGACTTTTTATCGTTTGCAATTACAATTTTTGGATTAGACAAGATAAACAACTTCTCAAGGGTCTTTTAGATGTTGCTACCCTGTTAGAATAATTTTTAGGTGAGTAACCACGTATCGACCTCGAAAACAGGGAGTCCTAAATTCTAACTTGAACTGCAACATGCTCCGAATATCGTGCAGGGTGTTTCCCAGTTGAGCGACTTCCGTGGTCGATGATTGATCATCTATGCCCCGCGAACCTCGCATCGCCATTGGCGACAGCGTCTACCCCTGTTTGCGGAAAACTTGCAAAAAGTTTGAGATGTTGTAGTTTGTATACAAATGGTAACTGAGGAACAAGTGAGTGGGTGGACAAAGAAAAAGGTGGTGTTTACACTACTTATCGTGATGGGAGTTTTGATGGTTGCGGTGATCGCTGTTTTCTATTATATGGGACTCCATGAGCCCGAAATACGAAAGGCGATACAGGATAGAAATGACCGAGCATACTCCGAAGAGCAGGCGAAGCTCAGGGCTGAGGAGGAGACCATACTCCGTGCGGATACGGACGGCGGAAAGACTCCGGAGGAGACGCTTCAGATGCTTATTTCGCGACTCAAGGCGGGAGATATTGATGGGGCGAGTAAATTGTTTGTCGTGCCAAATCAAGAAAAAGAAAAAGCAGAACTTTCTGCCGCTTTTCAGAATGGACGGAAGGAGATAATAATAGATGCTCTAAAGAACTTGCTTGCAGGAACAAAGGGGTGTGATGAAAATGGTGGTGGGTGTGGTTTTGGTTATGCACATATTTTTACTGAGGACACGACAGTTCCTAACGGCATGGGTGGACCATCACTTACTTTCAAAAAAGGACAGTCTATTCAAGAATCAATAAGCATCAAACTCAATCAATATTCTCAAGTTTGGAAAATATCTGAATGGTAAAAGTATGAACCGATATACTTTCCCGATAATCCTGCTCACGATTTCCACACTACCACTTGTTTCATCGGCATATATGCCGAACACGACACATGCGGGGCTAACGCAGGAGTTGGTGGAGTTTTATATTGATGAAACCCATAACGACATATCTCTCGACCTCGAAGATATTGTGAATGGAGCGATGAGTGAAGACGACCCCGAGTCGCGAGCACTCAACCATTTTTATGACCCCATTCGCAATATGGGATTCAACAATGGACGCACTTCAAAAGAATGGGCGCTCGGCGACCTTGTAGAAAATAATTATTCATGGGGAAAGGGCATAGAGGCATACGCTCGGGGAGATAGACAGCTTGCCATGGAAACGCTCGGGCACGTCCTTCACCTTATTGAGGATGCGACCGTGCCCGATCATACGCGCAATGATCCACATAAGGGTGACGGTGTCACTGGCCTCTATACCAACGAAAGCCCATTTGAAACATGGGCAAGTCTCCACAAAAACAGAGAAACATTGCGTGGGCTCTCCCGCTCATACTGGAATAGTGGAGAGCGAATGAATGGCGAGTGTAGTGCTATTGCGAAGTGTTTTGATGTGACTGCACTATACTCGAATAAGCACTTTTTTAGTCGTGACACGATCGAGAAGAAAATTAGTGATTACAATTATGCTGAGCCAGATTTAGATTCTCTAAATTATGATGGGAAATATGGATATGAATTTGACAACAAAACTCGAGCACAAAATAAAGTTGTTATAGCAATATATAACAGTAAGGTGGGAAAGACATTTTATTTCATGGATACCCCCGATGACCACTCCGTCATGTCCGATTATTTTGACCGATTGGGGAAAGCGGCGATATTGAATGGAGCACAGGTTGTGGACTCATTCATCAAGGAAGGGGAGGTGGCGCGAAAGAAATATTTACTTGATGAAGCAGTTCAGCGACAAGCGGCTATTGATGCGGAGACGGCATATGCTACAAAAAGGAACAGTCTCGGATTTTTTGCGCGAGCAGGCTTTGATCTTAAGAATGGATTTGTGGCGCTGATTGTTGCCCCCGTTTCGAGCGCGCTCGCATCATTTGGAGGCACTACGGGAGTGGGTGCTCGTCTTGCCTACCAAAGCACGACGAATTATAGCAGTATGGCAACATACTCAATCGTGCGTGGTGGAGTGGTAGGGGGTGCAGATCTCGCCGTGGCGACACAGCAAACGAGTGCAAGAATCACAAAGACGGTCGGCAACTATGAGGTGGCACAAGCAAAAAAAGGACAAGCGCTTGCAACAAAAGGAGTCACCGCAAGTGTCGGCAGAGCACAAGTAGCCATCGACAAATATCTTTTGCTGATTGCACAGATTGAGAGTGCGAGGAGCTCACTTCTTGCACTTGCCTCAGGGGAAAATAAAGTGGGCATGATGTCATTAGGCGAAGTACTTGGGACGAGCTCGGCGCCGACCATCTTGCCAGTACAAGTACCAAGCAGTAGGGGTGGTGGATTGATTGCATACAATTCTCCACAAACACACGATCCTATCATTGTGCTTGGAGTGGCACAGGGCTCAGCACCAATTCCACCAATCGTGAGCAGGACTCCTGAAGTGGAGGATGTACCGAGTGTTGGAAATAAGCATGGTGATGAAACAGCGACTACGACCGCCTCAACGACAGTGGTCGACATCACGCCACCCTCTCGCCCTACTGTTGTTGTCCCTGCGACTGGGACAACAACAGTGGCGACAACAACAGTCTATATTTCCGGAATTGCAGAACAAAATAGTATTGTGACATTAATTTGGCACGAAGGCCTTGATACTTACGGCCTCATCTTTGCAACCGATGAAATAGGAAATTTTGCATACACCATTGTCCTCCCAGAAGGAGAAACCTCACTCACACTCATTGCCGAAGATGTTGCTGGCAATCGGTCTGACGCGGCAATGCTCGATATTCGAGTGAAACTTCCTTCGTCCGCACATCCCCCTATACTTAGACGAGCACCACAGAGGGGAGAAATTATTTTTAATGAAATCGCGTGGGGTGGCACATTGGCTGACCCACATGATGAATGGATCGAACTCTATAATACGACCACACATGAACTCATCCTTTCAAGTACGACTCTGCGCACCGAAGATGGAGGACTCTCGCTCCCACTTTCGGGCACACTCGCTCCCCACGGGTACCTACTCCTCACTCGAAGCCGTGATGATGCACTCCATGCCCTAAGCGGTGTTCTAAATCTAGAGGAGCTTCCGTGGGGCGAAGGGCTCGATGATGCGGGTGAGCACCTTTTGCTCGAAACAGTATCATCAACAGACGCGAGCGCGCCTCTCACGGTAATCGATGAACTCCCGTACTGCCTCAATTGGTGCGGAAAGGGAGAAGTAGGTGCGAGCATGGAAAGGTGGCGCACAGATATGCCGACCGCTCTCTATGCAGGAAACTGGAAACTAGGACTCAATGAATTTGCAATTGGAATAGACACAAATGGCGATAGTGTGAGCGGGACTCCGGGATCGCGCAATTCACTCAACTATCTCTTGTCGCTTGGCAATGTCGTGGGAGGCGACCTCCTCCTCGCAAATCTTCCTGGCGGATATTTGATAAACGGTAATACACTCACACTTCCCGCAGGCTCGACGCTCGTCATTTCCCCTGGAGTTATCATCAAATCAAAATCTTATGCGCCCTCCTTGCTCACTATTCGTGGACTCCTTCTCGCCGAGGGTACAAAGGAAGAGCCAGTCATCTTCACCACCACAAGTGATGACCGATTTGGTGGAGACATCTTTCAAGATGGAAATTATGGAGAAGGCTTGAAGGCGTCACGTTCGGGCGGACTCGACTTCTACAATACCTCGGCGGGCTCCGTGCTTTCTTCCGTGCAACTTTATAACCTTCGCACCGGCCCCTATTTTGATAGGACGATGGCAACAATGACGAGCGTGTCTATCATAGACTCAAGTGGCGGGCTCGAACTTTTCAAAAGCACCGTACTCGCGAGCGATTTGCTTGTGCGAAATATTTCAGACAATGATGCGGTTCAGGTCTACGGGGGAAGTCACCTTACCGTCTCGTCCTCCACTGTACTTGGAGTTCTTAGGGGTGATGGATTTGATATTTATCGCTCAACGCTCATTGCGGAAGATATAAAAATATATGGTGTGGGTGATGCGAAAGCACTCAATCTTTATCAGTCGACAAGTACCATTGATAGACTGCTTGTGGGCGACACGCACGGTTCAACCGAGGTGTATGTTGCAGGCGGAAAAGCCACTATCACTGATGCGACACTTATTAAGGGCGACAGAAACGGCGTCTATGCGTCACAGGGTGCAACACTTACACTCGCATCGACGACAATCTCCGATTTTCCACATGAAGCACTTTTTGTCGACTCAGGTGCACTCGTCAATCTTGTCGACTCCATAATTTCGGGGAGTGGCATCGGGGTCTACACTTTGAATGCGACTGTGGTAAATATAAATTCACAGGTGACGGGAAACACGATCGACATTGTTACACTACCTTAGAAAACGCGAAAAAAGAGGATCAACGTTTCTTGCTTGGTCGCAATATACAATCGATAATGGGATAATGGTGTCAGCCACCATTAATTTACGAATGATCGCGCTGAGCACAGTCTGTATGCATGCCCCGCACCGAACGTGTTGATGTTGGCGATCACGTCTATCACGTCATTAATCGTGCAAACGGAAAACACAAGATATTTGAAGATGCAGCCACATACAAAGAATATGAAACGATACTCCAAGATGGTATCGAGAAGTTTGCCATGCTCATGCTCGCCACTTCGCCTGTGTCACTCCCAAGAGGATATCGTGCGTGGATCAATGCTCCTGAGTCTGTTGAGCAACTGAAGACTGTTCGCATTTCGGTCAATAAGGGGATACCATATGGAAGAGAATTGTGGAGAGATAAGATGATTTCCAAATTCTCACTGCAACAAGTGCTCCGTTCTCCGAGAAGACCAAAGAAGAAAGAAAACGGTGGCTGACCCCATTATTCGCGGACTCGCGTGTGCAAAAACCAAAAAATTTCCTTGCATTTTCCTCGCGTCTCCTCCCCCCACCCCTCCACCGCGAAGCGGAAAAAGAAATGGAAAGGA
>JAYTUL010000044.1:0-28144 GCA_043744555.1 bacterium
ACTTCGCAAAGTATTGTGTGCCATTTTCCTTGCTTCGACGATCGCTCCGAAGAAGAAAAAGCTACCTTAAAAAAGACTCGATTTATGTACCTTATGCCTAAAAATAAGGTCGCAGACCCAAAACATCGGCGGGGTTTTCGAATCCTGCAGGAGATGGGGCACGTATTCTCGGCTTACAGCCGCAGTATACCTTTCCCATTTGTTTGGGTTATGAAACCCTGACAAATATGGGAGAAGGTTTTCGAATCCTGCCCGCAAGCTTCGCTTGCTGGGGGCATAAAAAAAACGCTTACGCGTTTTTTTATTGTGCCCCCGGCAGGATTCGAACCTGCGACCGTCTCGTTAAGAGCGAGCTGCTCTACCAACTGAGCTACGAAGGCGTATGTTATCTATTGTGGTTTTGTACTTTTTCGTACTTCTAGCTATCGACCCACCAAGACAGCTACAAAGGCATTTACTTACATTTCATGAACTTTAGCATTGTAGCAAAAAAGATAAAATAATCAATCAAATTGAGAACATCTTTGCATTTATGCTTTTATAAGCTACCATTCTATTTATCACCTGCCCAGGTGGCGTAATTGGTAGCCGCGCCAGTCTTAGGAACTGGTCTCGCAAGAGGTGGAGGTTCAAGTCCTCTCCTGGGCACAAAATAAAAGAAACCACGAAAGTGGGTTTTTATTTTGTGCCCAGAGAAAGAGCCAGGTGGCTCTTTCGCGAGAGGACTTGAAAACCTTGGTGATGTTTTGTCATCAAAACCAACAAGGTGTACCGACCCAGTAGGGGTCAAGACTCCTCTCCTGGGCACAAAATAATAAAACTGGTTTCCAGTTTTTTGCTCTAATCATAGACTTTCCTCAAACATTTTTTGAGGGCAAGTGAACTCCTCCCGCCACCGCCTCGCTCCGATCGACAACCAAAAGAAAAGTGTCTTTTCGTTTCTGATTTGTGTGCGCCCAATTTTTCCTAAAAAAATATTTACCAAAACTTCGGCTAATTTGTTTTTGAATTTGGAAGTCGCAAATGGAAAAGGAGGGGTTTGAGGAAGAATTTTCCATTTGCTTCTCTTTTTGTTTTTGAAAAATTGGGGGCGGACATGTATGTATTATACTGCACTCTTGCAAAATAATGCAAGTTTTTCTATTATGTATCTATGTCATCAGGTAAAAAACTTGGAGAAAACCTAAGAAAATGGCGTTTGAAAAAGGATATGTCGCAAGGAGACCTTGCGACCGCTTTGAGTGTGGATAGGGCGTATATCAGCAACATTGAAAATGGTCGAATGAATCCTACTCTTTCCACTTTGGAAAAGATCTCTAATGCGTTGGGGATTTCTAGTAGCGAACTTTTGAAATAAAAATATGTTTAATCAAACAAAGACTAATGCAATAAGTATATTCAAATATCTTGAAGAGTTGTTTTCTCTCAATATTGATACAAGGAGAGATTTTAGAGTTATATCTGACCAAGAGAGGATATTTGAAATTAGAAATTTTCCGAAGAGTGAAAATCTTTTTATAAAAAATTTTAGTGATCAGAGCGACGATCTATTTCTTTCTGTACACAAAAAAGAGCTAGAGCCACTACCAAAGTTACCTAAAGAGCTTGTATTGTGGGTTGATCTTAATTATAAAGGATTTTCAAAACCAAATTATAGAGAATCTATTCTCAAAAATAGTCAATTTTCGAATGATGATAAAAGAGTAAAAGCTTTTAAAGAATTTAGTAAAAATTCGGAAACAGAAAACATGCCTTTAGTATTGCAAAGTTGGGTTACAAAAAATGAAGATGGTATTTTTGAAAAAATAGAAGATAAAGATACAAAAGTATTTTTCTCAGATTTTCCAGAATTACAAGAGATGTACGAGAATTATATTTCTGGGGCATGGGAATCTTGGAAAAAACGAAATGAGCCAATTTTTAGAGCTAATGAGATTTATGACGACTTTTATGGATTAAGAACATTTCTAAAAACGGAAAGTGAGAGTTTTGATTTAGTTTGGACTCACGATTTGTTAACGTGGAAAAAGGAAAATGAAAAAATATATCACCCACTTTTTATTACCCCGATTATTTTAGAGTTTATTCCCGAAGAAAAGAAAATTGAAATAAGGAAAGACAATTCACTAAAAGTTGCTTTTGAAACTTCATTTTTAGATGGGTTAGACATACCTAATATTTTTGATATTTATGAAGAGTCAAAAAGTCTTAATTCAGCAGAATATGATGTTTGGAATCAGCAAGCTCTTAAATTAAAAGGAAGTGAGATTGTTGGATATTTGTCACCAAATGGAGTAGATAAATTTTCAGAAGATATTGAGGAGCCGCAGATTAGGAGATGATCCCGCCTACTATAATTTCCCAACTATTGTATTGCGAAAAAAGTCTAATATTGATTGGGCAAGATACGCAAAGAAAATTCAACAAGATATTATCGAGAATAATGAACTACCAACTTTTATCTCAGAGCTTGCTGGGGCTATTGAAGTTCATGAAGAAAATGCAAATGAAGAACAAGAAAATGATTCTATTTCTGACGGAGAATTATACTTTCCTTTACCGTGGAATGAGGAACAGAAAACAATAGCTAATAAAATTGAAACAAGATATGGAGTGGTTGTACAAGGTCCTCCCGGAACAGGAAAGAGTCACACAATTGCAAATTTGCTTTGCAGATTTTTAGCACAAGGTAAGTCTGTTTTAGTCACATCTCAAACAGGGAAAGCACTAGAAGTATTAAAAGATAAAATTCCACCTGAAATTCAAGGTTTAGTTGTGTCTCAAATTGAAAGTAATTCTCGCCGTGATGACCTTCAAGAAGCTATAAAACAAATAAATGCAAATTTATCTGATACAACAAAATTTACAGACAAAAAAATTGAAGAAACAAAAGAACAATTGCAAAAAATACGAAAGGAAAAAGCGTTGCTACTAACGAGAATAAAAAGATGGGTACTTCTCGATACACAAGAAAAGTTATTTATTGATGGAGAGTATCTTACGCCAACTAAGGGGGCAAAAGAGTTGTTTAAAGGTAGAGAAAATAAACAATTGTGGCTAGAAGACGAAATAACAAAAGAAACAGAGGTAAATTTTACTGAAGAAGACATTATTAGTGCAGTAGATTTACTATTAAGTCTTACAAAAGAAGAACAAAAATACTTCAAACAAAATATCCCACAAATTGGTCATCTTCCTAAAATAGAAGAGGTGGAAAAATTCTTTGAAAAATTCGAAGAAGCTAGATTGCTAAATGAGTATTGGTATGAATATCTTTCTCAAAAGAAAATCGACAAAGACCTCAAATTTAATGAGGAAAAGACAAGTCAAATTTTCAAAAGAATTAAACTTTCTCGTGATGTTTTAAATTCTATAAATAAGCGTTGGGAAATAGCTCTATTTTATTTGATCTTAAAAAACAAAGAAGAAAATAATAAATGGAGAGATAATATTTTAAAAAATCTAAAGGAAAAGAGCCTTCAAATAAGAAAATTTGAGTCGGATTTACTAGGGCATGATATTTCTTGTTCTATTAAACTTAGTACGAGGTCGCTATTAGATGCAGTTATTGAGATTGAGAAATGTTGGAAAGATAAGAAATCATTAAATTGGATACATAAACTAAGTTTGTCAAAAAATGCGAAGTCTGTTTTAGGGAATGGGCTTGTTGATTCTTCTAATATCAAAACAAAAGATTGCTTAACACTTTTTAAAAGTAAGTTATTAATTGAGCTATCAATTCAAGAAATTAAAACCTTATGGAATCAAGCATTCAATCATTTTGATAACCCAGAATTATTAGAAGATGATTTTGTATCACACTTATTTGATGACCGACTAAGAAGCATAGAAAGAGTTTTAAGTTATGAAAAAAATTTTAGTGATGTAAAAGAGTTTATAAACTCAAATATTGTATTTTCTGGGTTTGTTTACTCTGACAAAAAATCAATTGAGAAACTAATTACACTTCTTGAATCTCTATTGGCGGGGTTTGATTTAGAAGGATATAAACAGATTTTTACTAATTGGAAAAATGAACTAAACAAAGAAAACTCTCATGAAGTTGTTGATGGTATATCTTTAGCTATAGATAATCGTGATAGTAAAAAATTGGATGAACTATACCAGAAACTCCCTCTATTAGAACAAAAGAAAAAAGATTCTGAAAAATATCAAGAATTAAGAGAGAAAATATGTAAGTTTGCACCGAAGCTCTTTAAAGAAATACACGAAGAGGCTGATAAAGGAAATAAATATAAAATTAAAAACAATTTAATAATAGGGTGGCGATTTTCTAGGATAGACTCTTGGCTTAAAGAAATTCATTCAGATAAAGATGTTGCGGAATTGCAAAAAGAATTAGATCGGACTACTAATCAAGAGAAAAACAAAGTTGCAGAATTGATAGCAACATCAGCATGGAAAAAGCAAAAAGAGAAAGTTAATAATTTGCCCGGAGCACGGCAAGCTTTATCTTCGTACGCACTTAGTATTAAAAAACTTGGACAAGGAACGGGTAGATCCGCACCTTTCCACAAAAAAAATGCCCAAGAAGCCTTAAAAACTGCCAAGGACGCTGTACCAATTTGGATAATGCCACTCGGGAAAGTTTTAAGTATGTTTGCTGAACCAAAATCAGGAATGTTTGATGTCGTTATTTTTGACGAATCAAGTCAAGCCGATGTTAGAGGAATTAACATTGCATATCTTGGAAAAAAGCTTTTGGTCGTTGGTGACCCAGAACAAATAAGTCCGACTTCTTTTGTAAAACAAGATGATGTAGTTGGTTTAATCGGAAAACATTTAGCTAACATTCCACATAGTGAACATTTTTCGATCACATCAAGTTTCTTTGATATTGCAGAGGTTAAAATGTCTGACAGAGTAAGACTGCGAGAGCATTTTAGATCTGTAGAAGAAATAATAGGCTTTAGTAATAAGTTATCTTATGGAGATTTAATACCGCTTCGATATCCTCAACCGAAATGGCAGTTAAAGCCAGTATTAGAAGCAGTGCATATTAAAAATGGATTTTTAAATTTAAATAATCAAGTAAATGAACCAGAGGCTGAAGCTATAGTTGAAAAGTTAGCTGAAATGCTGAAAGATCCAAAATATAATGAAAGAGATAATGAGAAAGGTGGTACGCGGCCAACAACTTTTGGTGTCACAACACTGCTTGGAAACGATCAAGGAAAATTTATCACCAACTTGATAAGACAAAAAATTAGTGAAGAAGAAATAGAAAAGAGAAAAATTATTGCTGGTAATCCTTATGCTTTTCAAGGAGATGAAAGGGATATTATGTTGATTTCTATGGTAAAAGCACCAGATCAGAACAATACGAAAAATAATATAACTCCATTAACTATAAATAAAAAAGAAAATAAACAAAGAGTAAATGTTGCAATGTCTCGTGCTCGCGACAAAATGATATTGTTTCATTCTGTAGGCAGAGAAGAACTTAATAATGAAATTGATCTACGCTCACAAATACTTGATTGGTTTTATAATACCAAAAAAGAAGAAATGAAATGGGGGCGTGAGGCGTTAAAAGAAGCGCTTGAGCAACAAAAATTTGGACCCTTTGAGTTTCCTTTTGATGTTGGTACTATTATTTTGAATAAAGGATACAAAGTTATCCCCGAGTTTGGAGTAGCTGGAAAAAGTATTGATTTAGTTGTCCAAGGAGAAAATGCTAGACTAGCTGTCGAGTGCGATGGTGATTCTTATCACAAAGATATTGAAGCTGATTTAAGAAGAGAGGATATTTTGCGAAGAGCCGGATGGGAATTTTGGAGAGTAACCAGTAGTGCTTTTTATAACCGTCATGGAGAGGAAGCATTAACTACACTCTGGTTAAAACTAGAAGAAATGGGCATAGAGCCAATTGTTTAGTTTTAGGGAGTTCCCGCCCGCACCCCTTTCGTCGGGCACATATATAAAAACTACTAAGCTGATTTTGGTCACAAGTCACTAAGCAGATGCGGTATCAGACTGTTAGTCTCGGATACCGCAAGTTTTTTTTAACTTTGGTTACAGATAATTTCTTCGTCGTCACTCAGAAATTTCCGCGACCCCGACTCTTGGTTTTGTTCTGCTGAACAAAACATACTCCGTCTCACAAAAGATAAAAAACTGCCGCTGGGCAGATTTTTTAAAGCTTATGGTCACAAATCACTAAGTTTTCTGAGGTTACTTGCACCACAGAAAACGTAAGTGTTCGCGACCCCGGCTCGTGGTTTCGCCTGGTGGCGAAACATCACTGTGCCTCACAAGATCGCAAAGAGCGCCGCAGGGCGCTCTTTGAATCTCGATCTTGTGCCCGAGGCCGGAGTCGAACCGGCATACCTTTCGGCGGGAGATTTTAAGTCTCCTGTGTCTACCATTTCACCACCCGGGCAATGAGCCTACTATAATCTTTTTTGTGATTCTGTTCCAGTACTCGTTTTATATCACAGGAAATTTTGATGAACTCCCATATAGGGTTTTATTCCTCTTAATACCCCTCGGTTCTGCCGCGGGGAGGTTCATTTCGGCTGTTCTTTGACGTACTTCCAGACAACAAGGTCGCCGGGTTTGAGATAATATTTGCTTGAGATACGCGGCTCGTAATTATTGTTGACCCAATACTGCCACCTTGTGCTCGTCTTGTTTTCATTTGTAATTCCATCAACCGATTGCACTGTAGAGAGCCCACTGCCGCTTTCTTTCGTAAGGAGTGTTATGGCGTTCGCTCCTGCAACCGTCTTCATGAGGTCGAGCACCGACATCGTTTCGTGCCACGTCACCGTGTTCCATGTTTTCACTGTGCCGTTGCCGTAGTCGATCATCAGATTCACCGAGGTCATCGCAGCGGGTGTATTGGCGGTACCCTCTCGTACCACGACTGTTTCTTTGTGGAATGTTGCGCCTAGTATAGCACCCAAGACCAAAGACACGAGCGCGATGCTCATGGCTTGCCTATCAAATGGTGGTCGTTTCTTCATGGTTCTTACGCTTGCTCTATTTGTTAAAACGTAACAGGGATACGCATCTCCTTGTCGTTCTCTGGAAGTTCTGATGGGTTGTCGCGCTTGAAGATGAGCGTGCCGCTTGTCGCTGTATTCTTGCTCCATGTGAGTGTGACGCTATAGGGGACGAACTCAGTGGTCATCCATTCGCCCTTAGCTTCCGCGGGCGATTGTGCGATAGTCTTTCCTTTCGCATCTATGAGTATTACAGGAAAAGATGCCTCGAAATACCAGCCACCACGCGCACTTCCTGTTATTTCAAGTGGACTTTTAATTTTTGTGTTCGGGAGAGGGGAAGTAACTGTGATCATCGACTCTACACTCGATGAGGTCGTCGCTTGCTGTGGAGCTGGCACTCCTCCGACGGGTTGAGTAGCGACTGCTTCAGGTGTGGCAATTTGTTCGGTAAAATTTTGGTCACCTGTCTTACACTGGCGAGGATATGATTCCATTACTGTATTACCTGCCGCTACACATTGTTCAAAATTTATTATGGCTACGTGAGGCTTAAGAGCGGATATGGAGTTTTGTGAAGCATAAAAAGCATACCCAATGCTTCCGAGCACGAGGATGATGACCGCAGCTCCAATTAGTGAGGTTTGTGTTTTCATTGAGATAAGTATAGCAAAGTTTTTTGAACTATACCGCAAAAATTTTAGACGATTGAAATGTTATGGGACTTACGCAAAACGATGAAATTCGAGGCGCGGAGAAAACGACGAAGAAGGCATATTCATATATGTTGACTGAGTCGTAGAGGTGAGCCATGAGTTGCTCCTCATGGCGCAAGACTTGTTGAGGGTCTTTCTAGTCAACGAAGAAAGAGCCCAACAAGTGGACAGTTCCTGTAGGGAAACGCAACAAAGAAGTTCGCGTTTTGCGGAAGTCCTATGATAAAAAAAGGCCGCAATAGGATAAATCCTATTGCGACCCGGTTCGTTAAAAGGAACGAGAACTTACTTCTGTATCACCCAGCCACCTTGAGGGTTTTGCCGCGAGTATTCAAAGCAGGCAACTCCTTGCGTTGTCGCTGCTTCAGGCCTACCACCGATGCGGATGGTGGTTTCATGTGTGAATTCCGTGCATTCGCGATCACGTTGACCTCGCATTGGCTGCGTGACAACCACGGTCTCTACGGGGGTGCCGTCGCGGGTCATCCAACTATCGCGATAAGTACCGGGTTTAGGATCGTTGAACGCCCTGCTCGCAACTTGTGCCGCGCGCAATCTGTCCGCTTCGTCCAGTCGGCTGCCGATGTTACCACCGATGACAAAACCTGCTATGCCGCTTACTACGGTCGCGATGGTATTGCCTCTGCCACCCCCAACTTGGGAGCCGACCGCTGCCCCAACTGCACTTCCCAACACGCCAAAGATGTCCTTGTTATTGGTGGCACATCCACTGATTGCAAGCATCAGCAGTGCGGCAACAGCCACAGAAAACTGCCGTGAAAATTTTTGCATCTTTTTTCTCCAAAAAACGGAACGGATTGTTCCAGCAAAACGATACCACATTTAGTAATATTAAGCAATAGACGTGCCTCCTCTAAGGTTATACAGCAGAAAGTGTTTGCAAAAAATATTCGCTTGCGTAGCTCTGATACAGAGTTTGACACAGGAGACAGAAATGAATGTACATCTTCTTCGTATCCACGTTGCCGGCAATGCTTCGGACACACTTCGCTCGGTCAGCCGCGTGGGTGCAATCGCAGGCGCGGGACTTGATGGTGACCGCTACGCTAAAAAGGCGGTAACATTTTCGTACAAGCCCAAGGTACGCGATGCGACGCTCATAAGTGAGGCAGCATTTCTGAATGCGAAACGTGATCACGGTATAGACTTTGCTCACACGAAAGCCCGCAGAAATCTAGTTGTATGTTTGAGCGTAATGAAACTTAATGCGCTTGTTGGTATTCGATTCATGATCGGTGGAGTCGTATTTCATGGAACAGAGCTTTGTAATATGTGTAAATTACCCGCACAGATGCTCGGTAAGCTTGAGCGAGAATTCCTACATGGTTTCAAGAATGCAGACGGAATCCGTGCACGCATCGAAAATGACGGCATCATTGATCTGACATCAAGAATCACATTGTCGTTTACATTATCGATGCTGCCACAATGCTACTGACCCAGAGAAAACCAGATAAGACCAGAGAATGTCAGAAAAACAATAGCTCATGTGGAGCTGTTTTTTGATTGTTAGCTTCACGTGAATATGGTTTAATTATAGAATAGTTAATCTATTTTTCTTATGCGTACAACACTAAAAGCAACGAATATCGAACACACGAATGCTATCGATCTCTATGTCGCGAAGCGAATGCGCGAACTCGAGAAAGTGCTCGAGCCTAAAGAAAAAAGCGAGCTCGCTCGTATCGACATCGGTACAACTAATAAACATCACGAAAAAGGCAAAGAGCAGTTCTATGCCGAGATAACTTTTCATGTGAAGAACAAGGATTTTCGTGCAGTCGCAAAAGCAAGCGACCTTTATGCCGCTATCGACAAGATGAAGGACGATATTGTCCGCGAGGTCACCAAGCATCACGACCGTACTCGTACGCTCGCAAAAGCAGGCGGACGAGAGCTTAAGCGCAGAATAAGCGGGGGCTAATTGCAGCATATGGTACATATTCGTAGTACGCGTGGTGGGTTTGATAACTATTCTTACTGGATAGCGTTCATCATTATAGTTTCTTTCGTGGCGTATTTCCTATCGAGCATGATCAGGTTGTCAGCACAAGAAGACAACAAATACAACACTGCCACCCTAGAGAGCTATCAAGAGCAAAATAGCATAGTTAAAGCGCATCGCGGGGCTGGTGCTGTAACATCGGTCGATGCAAGTGGTGATGTGAAGAGTATCGAATAATATCCTCATAAGGCGATTATTTTCCCCCGCGCAGAAAATCTTCGTAAGACATCTCTTTTTTGCCCTCCGGTACTACTCGAGTGATTTTCAGTTTCTCGTCTCTATATTCTGCGTCCGTGATGCGTACACGCACCTGCTTTCCGCTCCGCTTCGTAAAGAAGTATGCCCCAGGCCACTCATCGTAGGCGCGGATCTTTTTGTAATTCATCTCTGCATTTCCACTTAGTTCGATAAGCCCGTCTTCCTTGCTTATTTTTTTGGTAAATGTTGCACGTGAGTGGTCTTGAGGAAAGGCCTTTAGCCCGTTCATCCATTCGGGGATGATATCTGCTAGTAGAGAGCCGCCAAAGTGCGCGAGGTCGCGCGTGAGCTCGCTTCCTTTCGGAGGCCACACTGTCCTGATTCGTTCGCGCTGTGCGAGCACTGGTCCATGGTCCATCTCTTCATCGAGCTGCATGATAGTAACTCCGGTAAACTTTTCGTCCGAGAGTATCGCAGATTCGATGGGGGAGGAACCGCGGAATTTTGGAAGTAGCGATGGGTGCACATTGAGCACTCCATGTAACGGCATCTCAAGAATGTTTTTCGGTATGATCTTGCCGTACGCTGCTACCACAAAAAGATTCCATTTTTCTTTTGAAAGTTCTGCAATAAACTCCTCGTCCTTTAATTTTTCTGGTGAGAGCACGGGTATATTGTGCGCATTCGCCCATAGCCTCACCTCGCTTGGGGTGACAACAAGCTTTCTGCCTTTGGGTTTGTCGGGCGCTGTGACCACAAGCGCCGGAAGAATGCCCTTGACTTCGAGCTCAGCTAATATGATCATCGCAAATTCTGGAGTACCGAAGAAAACGAAGCGAGGGTTTGAAGGGGATGTAGACATCATTGTCGGTTACTTTTTGCTACTACTTCTGCGATAGCTTCAGGAGTCATTTCTTCGATGTTGGTGGCATGGTCGACAAAGAGTATGCCATTTAAATGATCGCATTCGTGCTGAAATATTTGTCCGATGAGTGCAGCTCCGCCGTAGGTAAATGCTTTGCCGTGTTCGTCATATGCTCTTATTGCCGCCTTCTCGTGGCGTATCGTGTCGCCATAAAGCCAGCGGCACGAAAGACAGCCTTCAGGGACTTTTACTTTTTTCTTGGAAAGCTTGGTCATTTTCGGATTAATGACAATCATATTATGCTCTGGCATGATGAGTACTTTTTTTGCCTTGTCATCTTTTGCCTCTTCATCTTCTACTGCAAACGCTTTGCGCGAAACGATAAATATGCGTAGTGACTCGCCAATTTGCGGAGCAGCAATAGCGACGCCATCAGCCTCTCGCAGAAGCGCGATGTTCATGCGATCAATAACAGCATTTATCTCTTTTGTGCCGATGGAAGCTAAGGGCACCTCACTCGCAACGCGGCGTAGCACGGGGTCTCCATCTTGCACGATACTCGTGCCATCTTTTCTTACTACTGCCTTTTTTGCCATAGCGCTATTTTACATAAATTTAAATTTTTTGCACTGAATGAAAGATCCGCCACAAGGCGGTCAATGGGTGACTACCCATCGCTAGCTTTTGTGACTTTTTATTCGAGAACGAGAAACCAACTGCGTCAAATTAAAATCAGACTTTCATTTCTCCTTGGATTGAGTCCTAACTTAAGGATTTGAATACATAATTAGTGGCAAGAAAAAGATAATTTTTAGATCACGCTCTCGGGGTTAACGCGTACGGCGATCTCGGGCGGTAGCGAGCGGACGAGTGAAAGCAGTTCCGGGTTCGGCCATTCATTGGGTGGGACTTTGATAAGTGCATTCATTAAATACTTACCCTTTACTCGTGCGATGAAACTCGGGAATGTGACGGGAAGATACGTGCCAAACGTTTTTTCTATGTCTGTCATCACCGCTGCGCCTTCTACCTTTCCTCCTTCAAATGAAAACTTAAGCAGGGTTGAGAAAGGTGGATAGCCAAGCTTGTGGCGTATCTCAAGTTCGTTGCGCATGAATTCGCTGATGTTACCCTCAGTCGCAAGCTGAAACAATGGCATCTCAGGATCGCGTGTCTGAATGAGAAAATGCTCACGCGCCTTCTCGCGGAGTGTTAGGAGTAGTCTAAAAACTTTCTCACCCATACGAAAGTCAGGAATTGTAAGCAGTGAATTGACCGAAAGTATTGCCGCAGTTGCGACTGGTTCGGTAAGGTAGGCGATAGCCATCTCAGTACCGATAAGTATCGCGCCAGGAGTTTTATAAAATTCCGCCACGATCTTCTGTGCTTCGCTATGTTTCTTCACTGAATCACGGTCGAGGCGAAAAATCTGCGAGTCAGGAAATCGGCGCCGTATCGTCTCTTCCGCTTGCACGATACCGATACCAAGTGAGGTGAGTCGCCATCCGCCGCAGTGGAGACATGTCACATTTGTATCCGCCTCCTGTCCACAGCGATGACACAAGAATATGTTTGGATTCGTTGCGCCCGGCTTGCCCCGCTCGAGCTCTGCTTGTGAAGCTGCCTGACTCTTTCTGTGAAGCACGATTGGTGCACTACAGCGACTGCAGGCGACCACTGTTCCACAGTCGCCGCACACGGTCATCGGAGCAAATCCGCGTCTCACACCCAAGATGAAACATTGCGATCCTTTCTTGCGCGTTTCATCTATTAGATCGACGAGTTCGCGGGAGCAAATAGCGACCTTGCCTGTAGCAGGCTGCTCACCTGAGGTACGCATGTCGACTATCGTCTGCACTCCCAAAGCGGGGAGCCGCGACTTGGGGCGCAAGAGTGGCTCGAATTCTCCCGCTTCCTTTCTGTAGAGGGTCTCGATGCGCAAGAATAAGTCACCAACGATATAATCCGCGCCGATATGTTTGGCGAACTGTTCGGTGAAGAAGCGCATATCGATGAATGGCCGGCTATGAAGATTGTACGCACCCGAGGATTCATGATCGAGGATGATGCTTACGATGTCGTTTCTGGGTAGTGCAAGAAAAAGCGGGGTGCCGATGATGAGTACAGGATGCTTAGTTTCGGCAATGGCTTTCCAGCGTTTCTCGATCTCCTTTTTTGTGAGTCCAGAATGTAGGACAAATGTGTAGCTCTGAATGCCTTTTTCAAGACTTGCGTACGCGTGCTCAATATCCTGTAACGAGGGCATGACAAAATAGCATGAGCCATTTCGTGCAAAAACTTCGCGGATATGACTCCTATATGTAGAGAAGCGCTCAGCTTCTTCTGCTTGTAATATAAAACGCTGGCCATTGCCTTTGATTACCGTTACGCGCTTCGGCTCATCGGCACTGATTTTATCAACATTTTCCGAACTTACTTCCGGCATACCCTTCGCAGAAAGAAGCGTGTTGGGAAATACTGCTTGAATGACCGCACCCGTCGAAGCTGCGAAGTACATTGCGGTCGACTCAGCAGCTTGAATAAATTCTTTGCGGAAGAATGAAGTTGCAAATACCTGATCGAGTTTTTTGAGCGAGAATTCCGCGCGCTTTATCTCAGACTTTGCCAGAGCTCCTGGTATCGAACGTACCACAAGTCCGGGGACCATGCGTCCGCGCAGGGGGACACTGACAAGCGCCCCAGGAGGCACATGCTCTTTGGTGAAATACGAAAGCTCATCAATAGGGATCCCACGTTTGATAGGGGCAACAGATACCAAATACATGGCTAAAGTATAACATGGCACACCACCTTGATTTAACGCTCTATTTGTTGGTTTTTTGCGCTTATTTGGATCTGAACTTTCACTCTGGCAACTTTAGAGACTCTCTCGTCAAATAGGTGAGTGTAGTCAGCGGCAGTTCAAGGTTGAACTTAGGAACGATAACTTGACAATGTAGTATAAAATATGTTATACTAAAATCAGTTGTTGGTGCTAACATATTCCGTGTGACCCATTTGTAATTTGTATAGGAGAAAAGTAATGGATAACTACGATTTAAATGTATTTGAGAAAACCGCTGCAAAATTTGAACAGATCATGGAGCGATTGATACGGCTCAATGTGTCGACATCAGTGAACATGCACGGTCCTTCGTGGGATGACCACAATAGTCGTTGGTACGTTTACATGCCATCTGTTGACGGGTGGAACAATATTTATGATTTGAGCGGTGCTACACCAGAAGAAGCACTCAGTAATGCGTGGCAGAAGGTTCTCGAGATGAGTCAAGCACCCGGTGCTTTTCTCCGCCGAAATTATTGCAACGCGGACGAGCTCATTCTCAATAAGGGACCGGTCCTTTTTGTTCGCTGAGCAATTTAGCAAATGATTGGGAAGATGTGATGCCTTCCGTGGATTATCTAATTCAAACAGGTACCTCTAAGGATCAAATTCGTTCGTACTCTGGACGAGATATGTGTTTTGTTGGGCAGGATTAAATAACAAAGTCGAGTGAACTCAATTGCGAGCCTATATGGCTCGCTTTTTTATTGCGAAAATGACACATAAAACATATTACGCATCTAGCTCTTTGTTTGTTTTAGTTGATGATCTCTGTCTGGATAGCTGTGTGAGTGTTCTCTGCGTAGTTAACGCTGTGGAAAACTTAATTTACGATATATCACATGTGATATACTGTATTTATGAACGAGCAAGAGAAGATCGGTGCATTCATCAAAGACCTCCGTGAGGGGAGGGGGATGACTCAGGGCGCGCTCGCTAAGGCACTCGCCACGTCTCAGTCTGCAATAGCACGCATGGAAGCGGGCAAGCAGAACTTCACCACACGTGAACTCGCGAAAGTAAGTGAAGCCCTTGAACGCCGTATCGTCGTCATTCCAGAGTCGACTGATTTTCGCATCGAAGGTGGGCGTAAGCTTTCTGGAAGCATTGCTACTAACTATTCAAAGAATGGTTCGGTGGTCCTCCTTTGTGCGTCACTCTTGAATCGCGGTAAAACAATTCTGCACGGAATCTCCCGTATAGAAGAGGTCAACCGTCTGATAGAAGTGCTCCAGTCAATCGGTGTATCAGTGAAGTGGATGGGTAAGAATACTGTCGAGATAGTTCCACCCAAACATTTTGCTCTGGCTAGCCTAGATACTGCCGCTGCAGCACGCATCCGATCGAGCATCATGCTTATCGGCCCGCTCATTCATTTTGTAAAAAACTTCGATCTTCCTCATGCAGGTGGGTGCAAGATGGGTCAGCGCACTATTGCCGCGCATCGGTATGGTCTCGAAGAGCTCGGAGTTAAGATCGTCACCGAGAAATCGCATTACCGAATCAAAGCTATGCGCTTGCACCCTTCCGACATTGTCATGTATGAAGCCGGCGATACGGCAACCAACAACGTCCTCATGGCAGCGGCACTAACTCCAGGTACGACCATAATTCGCTTTGCACCTCCGAATTACCAAGTGCAAGAGCTGTGTTTTTTCTTAGAGACCTTAGGAGTAGAGATAGAGGGCATTGGCACCACTACACTTATCGTCCACGGTATTGCCTCGTCAAAATTTCCAGATAGGACAATCGAATATCACAACAGCGAAGACCCCATTGAGTCGATGATGTTTATCTCGGCTGCGATCACCACGCATTCGACACTCACCATTACGCGCTGCCCAATAGATTTCTTGTCGATCGAATTACTGAAACTCAAGAAGATGGGACTTAAGTATACGCAGTCCAGAGCGTATAAGGCAGAGAATGGTAGGACACTACTCGTAGACTTGGTCATCAAGCCATCGACACTAAGTGCCCCTGCTGATAAGATCCACGCGCTTCCATACCCGGGAATAAATTCAGATAACCTCCCATTCTTCGTTCCTATCGCGACTCAAGCAAAGGGCACCACGCTCATACATGATTGGATGTGGGAGAATCGCGCCATCTACTTCACCGAACTCAATCGCCTTGGTGCACGAGTCGACCTCGCGGACCCGCATCGCGTGTTCGTGACCGGACCATCTAAGCTAAAAGCTGCGCAAATAGTTTGCCCGCCTGCACTTCGCCCCGCAATGATAATACTTATCGGCATGCTTGCCGCTGAGGGTACCTCATACCTACGCAACGTCTATTCGATCAATCGCGGCTACGAAGAGATAGCCAAACGCCTAAATACTATTGGAGCGAAGATCGACGTACTCCATGGTATCTCGTAGAACCCTCATAATCGGCGCACTATCGATATAAAGCGCGGGGTTTGGAGGACGTACTCCAGTGCGCCCTCTTAAACACCAGCTTAGTCAAGGACTTTGTTTTGCATCCGATTAAGAGATTTCTCATGCTAGATAATTAACCCGCAATAATTCGGGGTTTGTTGTCGCTTCATCGACGCTTGCTTATGCGCGCGAGTGCAGCATGCATCTTGTCAGTGCATCCTTGGCTTCGCTACATACTTGCTGATCGGAGTTCTGTAGATCTCGAACTCGAGCGCACAGAGAGCGTTTCCAAGTACTTGCGCAAACATGAGTTGCCTGCAAAACTAAATCACTTCGTCATTCACGCTACGCTCCTCTCCCGCACATGTCAAAAGTATTTATGATTAGATTTTATGCACATTATCGTTTGTCAAAAGAACTTTTTCTTCATACAATGAATAAATGATCACTGACGAGCTGTTGGATTTTTTGCGCACACAACATACATCAGGTACTCCTCGTGCCGAATTGGAACGCATGCTCATAAGCGAAGGTGGATGGGAAAAAGCAGATATCGATCAAGCTTTTCTTTCGCTTGGAATTAAAGAGGTACCCGCAGTAACTTCTGCTCTAATCCCTCCGCCAATTCCTACACTAGATTTGACTGCTGCTCTAAGTACACCTCAAGTCATTTCTGAACAACCACTACAACCACCAGCGTCACAACAGACAAAAGAAACACCACCCGAAGAGCCAGTCGTGCTTAAAGTAAGAAGCGAACGCGAAGAGATGCTTCCGCTTACTGAAGTACCCTCCCTCGAGCCAGCAGCACAGGCCCGAATATCTATAAACCACACATTCTCTGAACCCACGGAAGATTTTCTCGGTATTTTTAGTGGAAGTTCATCTCCCCACGATGTGAAGCAACGAGAACCAGAGGCTCCTTACATCGCATCATTTGTGCCCGTCGAGCCGGCACCGATCATTGCAACACCTCCTCCTGCAGTAGTAACACCCGAACCTACAGTCAGAGTGCAAACGCCGGCGATAAGTCAGATCGTTCGCAACACCAACACTCCGACAATAGAAAGTTTGAAAAGTAGAGAGCAGGCCCCAAAGCGTTCACTGCAGGAAATGCTCGCACAAGTATCCGCACCTGCAACCCCAGAACAACCCCCCAAACAGATAGTCGGAATAGAAGACATCGCACTTGATACTATCGAGAAGCGAGACCTCGCTGCACCGCAAAATTCAACTGGTATAAAATTTGACCTGTCACAACTTCGGAAGACGACAGCAGTTCCACCCGAGCCGATAGCGCAAACTTCACTTGTGGGTAGAGCCGCAGTTGTTGAACCAGTGGTGAGCGTAGAGCCACAACCCGTGTTTCAAGCCACTCCCACAGTAGAAAAATCCATAGAAACAAAGTCCGTCGCAGAACTCTGGCTCAACAACCGCGAAGCCCCGACTACGCGCGGTGCTATAGTCGGCAAAAGAACGATGTCTTCCGATATTTTATTGCGCGGTAAGGGTAGGGCGATACAAGGCATACCTTCGATCTCAATTCCCGATGATAGACCTGAGCAGGGAATGTCTCCCGAATCTCAAACACAGTCTGCTCCAGCCGCAGAAGTTCCACCCTCGTTTTCTCCGCCCCCACTATTAAAACCAGAACCAACACGTATAGCACCTCGCGTCCTACTTGCTGAGGATCTCTTGCGCAAACACAAGATAAAGAAAGTGATCGGCATATTAGTGGGTGTTCTCCTCTTAATACTCATTATGGGCGGCGCCGCATTTGCATTCATGTTCTTGCGTGTCCCGAATGTCGACGCACTTTTCACTACTACATTCACAAAGTTTCTTTCTTCTACCTCGTTCGTTTATAACGGCAGCGCATCTTCGGATCTTGTGCTCACTGCTCCCAATGATGGCGTGGTGCGTAATGGTTCGGTTAAGTGGGATCTCGCATACGGAGGGCAGGTCAAGAATGGTAAGGATGGGTATGGTGACGGGATGCATCACGTTAAGTTCAAGGGCGGATTAAAGTCGGGTAATTTTAAGTGGAATACTGATATTGAGTCAGACGTGCGCATGCTTGCCAATTCGCTCTATTTCCATGTTCTTTCTTTTCCACCCGAGACCGGTGTCGACCCGAATGTATTCAAGACATATTGGATAAAGATAGATCTTCAGGAAATAGCAAAAGAGCTCGCACTTTCCGGCATCACTACCCAGCTCGGGTACGGAAGTTTTGGTACGGCAAGTACAGATACTACTTTCGCTGCACTGCTCACAAAGAATCTTCCGTTCAATGGCGGCGAAAAGTTGACCGATGAGCTGGTAAATGGAGTAAATTCAATGCATTTCAAATTGAAGACTGACCCCGAAAGGATGCTTACACTTACAAATGCACTCTATAGTAAGTACACAGGCAAAGATCTTCTACTCGATAACGATCAACAGTTACGACTTAAGAATGCGCTCACAAAAGTGAATGCAGAGGTATGGATAGATGCAAAAACAAACACACTTCAAAAATTATCTCTCAACGCAGATCTCGATGACGACATTGTCGGTATACACGTAAAAGGCAAAGTGAATATAGACTTTACGTTTTCGCTCTTCAATTCTACTGTTTCTGTGCCAGATCCGACGCCGCTCCTCACGCTTGAAGAGCTACAATCTCGTATGAGTGATTACGGACACACAAGAGATGCTCGCGCTCTTGACGCGACAAAGCTCAGACTTTTCTCTGCCATACAAGATGCACTCGCGTTATATCAAAAGGATATGGGGAGATACCCAACTACGCTCTCCCTGCTTCGTGCGGAAAGTAGGCTCGCAACGAGTACTATAGACGATCTCACACTTAAACAGTTTTATTTCGCCTCATACGTTAAGCCAGATCTATTCATAAAGACAAATAAATGCGACGCGAAAGCTAAGTCATGCGCCACCTACCATCTTGGAGTGAATCTCGACGACCAGACGGACCCAGCACTCATAAATGACACTGATCAAACCGGCGATATAAGCGGCAACGACCGCGCGGGCTGTGGTAATGAGCCAAATAAGTCATGCTATGACATCACTTTTCCACCTCCAACAGTAGAGGCACGCTGAGCATTTTCGCATCGCCATCCTGCATATTTATTAATGTCAAAAAAAGCAGTTTTGTCACGATATTGCTTCGTAAAATAATGACATACATGGAAGTTGTGTGCCAGCGTCCTTTCGTGGTAGATTTGGCGATAATGGCATTCATGACCTCAAAGCTTGGTATTGACCTTGGTACCGCCAACACTCTTGTATACGTTCCTGGGCGCGGCATTGTACTCAATGAACCTTCCGTCGTGGCGGTTTCTGAGCGTGACAATCGCATTCTCTCCGTTGGCATCGAAGCAAAAGAAATGATCGGCCGTACCCCAGACGATATCATTGCGTACCGCCCTATGCGTGATGGCGTTATCGCTGACTACCGCGTTACTGAAGCGATGCTACGCTATTTTATAAACAAGGCGATGGGTCGTTGGAATCTTTTTAAGCCAGAAGTCATGGTCTCTGTTCCTGCAGGGGTCACTTCAACAGAGCGACGTGCGGTTATTGAAGCTGCAATGCGTGCTGGTGCGAAGAATGCCTACGTTGTAAAGGAACCTATCCTCGCAGCAATAGGCGCTGGTATTCCTATTTATGAAGCGCGCGGGCACATGGTCGTCGATATTGGCGGAGGTACGACCGACGTTGCGGTCATCTCCCTTGGCGGTATTGTTTCGTCGACCTCTGTGAAGTGTGCGGGTAATCGCATCGATCAGGCGATAGCCGACTACATTAAGAAAACTTTCAACCTTGCCATCGGGGATAAGACCGCCGAAGACATCAAGATAAACATCGGCTCCGCGGTGCCGCTTGAAGACGAGTTCACTATGACTATCAAGGGTCGCGACTTCATCGCTGGCCTCCCACGCTCGGTACAGGTCTCGACGAACGAGATAGTCAAAGCCATCGACAAAGAACTCCGCGAGATGATCAAGGCTATTAAAGATGTATTGCAAGAAACTCCACCCGAATTGTCTGCAGATATTATCGATCAGGGTATTATCATGACCGGCGGCTCCTCGCAGTTGCGCAACCTCCCAGAGCTCGTGTTTCGCCGTACAGGTGTGAAGGCGATACTTGCGGATGATGCACTGTATTGCGTTGTGAAGGGGACGGGTGTAGCGCTTGAACACCTCGACACCTATCGTAAGTCCATCATCGCCAAGCGGTAAATTTGGCGCCCTTCAAATTTTTTATCACAAAAGGTTCGGAAGCAGTGTAGCACCACAAAGAGTACTTCCATTTCCCTAAGAGGATTACCTCAAAGGGAAATTGGTCGCTCATACAGCTTCTCGAACACTTTTGTTCAAAAAATTCGAATTGCATCCAAATTTCCTCGCTTGTACTGCGGTGGGCATTTGCTCGACAACACGCGTGCGTAAGCGAGTCTCACAAGTTCGATATTGGTACGCACATTTGCTTGTACGTGGCGACAATTAGTGAGGTACTCAGCCACGACATGGTGGGTGATACCGTATCGCTTTTCCTTGAAACGCGCGGAAGCTGCGAGGCCTTCGTCGATACTATCTCCGGCGAGAAATATCTTTTTGACGTATGACTTTGTGACAAAAAGCCCAGACCCACTGCAAAAAATTCCCAAAATTTATCAAGCAGAGGCTCGACCGTATTTAGCATCGTGTCCTCTTTTGTGAGATGTGCTTCCTTGTTCGAAATATTATGTTGTAGAGACTCTTGCAACGACGAAGTTCAGCACGACACAGAAATGCTTATATTGGCTGACACGTTGGGCAATACCACGTGCTGCGCCCTGATTGGATAATGCGTAGGATAGTGTCCGTACACTTACTCGTTAGGCATGGCTCGCCGTGCCGCGCATAGACCTTGTGGAATTCTTGAAAATTTCCTGCCTCATTATTGAGTCTTCTGTATGTTGAGATTGTAGAACCGCCTTTATCGATCGCCTTGTTTAGTACTATCGGTATTTTTCCGGCCAACAATTTGGCCCTCTCTTTGCTTATGTCTTTTGCACGAGCTTGTGGATGTATCTTCGCAAGATGAAGCGCTTCTGCAGCATAGATATTACCAATGCCACCGATGCACTTTTGATTCAAAAGAATATCTTTTATGCTGCGTGAACTTTTCATAAATTGTTCGGATGTAAAAAATGACAACAATGATTTTTTTGAAAGCGGATCGGCCTTATGTGAAAGTGGCTTGTCGTAGGTGATCCAGAATCCGAATCGACGTGTGTCGGTGTATCCGAGGGCTGCACCATTCTCGAATAGAATAGTGATATGCTCATGCTTCGCGGGCTTTGTTGCATCAGCGGGATGAAATGCCCCGCTCATGCCTAGGGAAATGGCGATGGAGCCGCGTGCAGTTTCTAGTATGAGCTGCTTACCGTCACGATGAAATTTTTCAATGCAAATACCCCTAGCGAGAACTTTTCGAAGTGCCTTTTTGTCGAGTGCGTAGCGGATGTTGTCGCGGCGAAAAATCACATCCTTTATCGGCTTGTTGCGATATTCATAGTTTAGCGCGCGGGCAAAAGATTCAACCTCAGGAAGTTCAGGCATAGGACCTTATCCTAAATAAAAACACGCATTTTCACAAGAAATATATGATTATCTAGGCTTCAGAATATGGTGGACAAAAAACTCCCTTACTCACAAAGTTGTAGCAGGTAGTACTCATAAAAGGAGAATGCTATGTTTCCGCTGGCTTTGCTATTTCACGCCAACACCAAACAAAAGAACCTCTACATAATGCCTACGCTTAACGATGATAAGTCAATGAACCTACGCACTAATGAGAATATAACTTAAAACCCTGAAATTATTGGAGAAATGTAGTAAAATAAGATATCATACACAGAGCAAAGCGGGAAAATTTTTATGTTCAACAGATTACATTTTGCGTACATTTTTGCTTTTTTGAGCAGTTTTTTTTCATTCGTACAAGCGAATGACACTGCCATCTATGCGCCAAAAGGAATGATAGCTCTGCAAGAGTGGAGCCTTATAATCACCACCACGCTTTTGATGCTCATCGTAGTGGTCCCAGTTTTTGTGCTTACTTTCTTTTTTGCTTGGAAATACCGCGCGACCAACAAACATGCCAAGTACACACCAGATTGGGCAAACAATGAAACGCTCGAAGCTATTTGGTGGGCTATCCCAAGTGTCATTATTCTCGTGCTTGCAGTCATCACATGGAAGAGTACGCACGAGCTTGATCCATATAAACCACTTCGTTCAAACGTAAAACCTATTACCATTCAAGTGGTGGCGCTTGATTGGAAGTGGCTGTTCATATATCCCGAGCTGCATATCGCAACGGTGAACTTGGTCGAGTTTCCTTTTGATACACCGATAAATTTTGAGATAACCGCAGATGCGCCGATGAACTCATTCTGGATACCTGCGCTCGGCGGACAAGTATACGCAATGCCTGGAATGAAGACACAGCTCCACCTCATCGCTTCTGACGTGGGTACTTACACTGGAACTTCTGCGAACTTTAGCGGATCCGGATTCTCGGATATGAAATTCGACGCCAAGTCAGTTTCCCCGCGTGAATTCCTTGAATGGGCATATGCAGTCAAATCTGCCTCAAGTTCGCTCACATATGATGAATACACGAGATTGTCTCTACCAAGCAAGAATCATCCCGTCAGTCTTTATTCATCAGTAGCTCCCGGCTTATATGATAAGATAGTCATGAAATTCATGGTGCCAAATGGCGATGAGGCGAACAATACTGAAGCCTTAATGGATATGTCGCATGAATAATATATGAACTTTTTTGGAAAATTAACTTACGCAGATCTACCCCACGACCCCATAGTTATCGGGGCGACTTCATTCATCGTTCTTGCGGGGCTTACGATAGTCGGTCTATTGCTTTACTTCAAACGCGGAAAGTGGCTGTGGGATGAGTGGCTGACCTCAGTAGATCACAAGAAGATCGGAGTGATGTACATAATAGTGGCGATAGTGATGCTATTCCGTGGATTTTCTGACGCAATAATGATGCGTACACAGCAGGCGATAGCTGTGGGAGACAACGTCGGTTTCTTGCCGCCTGACCACTATGACCAGATCTTCACCGCGCATGGCGTCATTATGATATTTTTTGTGGCGATGCCATTTATGTTCGGGCTCATAAATCTCGTTGTGCCTCTGCAAATAGGAGCACGTGACGTCGCATTTCCATTTCTAAACTCTCTTTCATTCTGGCTTTTTGTTATGGGCGCCGTCCTGGTTAATCTCTCACTTATGGTCGGAGAATTCGCTGCAACTGGCTGGCTCGCATATCCGCCGCTTTCTGAACTGCAATATAGTCCGGGGGTTGGGGTTGATTATTATATATGGAGCATACAGATAGCGGGATTAGGATCGCTCTTCTCGGGTATTAATTTTTTTACTACCATTCTCAAAATGCGCGCTCCGGGGATGACACTCATGCGCATGCCCGTATTCGTGTGGACGGCACTGAGCAGCATGACGCTCGTCATTGCGGCGTTCCCTGTGCTCACAGTTACACTTGCGATGCTGTTCCTCGACCGCTTCACCGGCATGCATTTCTTTACGGCAGGCGGTGGAGGCAATCCAATGATGTATATAAATCTCATATGGGCATGGGGGCATCCCGAGGTATACATTCTCGTCTTGCCGGCGTTCGGAATTTTCTCTGAAGTTGCCTCGGCATTTTCGCAGAAAAAATTATTCGGATATACCACAATGATATACGCGACGATCGCCATTACTACGCTTTCATTTCTCGTATGGGTTCATCACTTCTTTACTATGGGTGCAGGTGCGAACGTCAACGCATTCTTCGGGATCATGACGATGATCATCGCAGTGCCGACAGGTGTAAAGATATTTAACTGGCTGTTCACGATGTATCGCGGCAGGATAATCTTCATTACGCCGATGTACTGGATGCTTGGCTTCATTTGCACGTTCACCTTTGGAGGAATGACGGGGGTACTCCTCTCTATCCCTGGAGCGGATTTTCAGCTGCACAATAGCTTGTTCTTGGTAGCGCATTTTCATAATACGATAATCGGGGGTGCGGTGTTCGGATATTTTGCAGGCTTCGCGTACTGGTTCCCAAAGGCCACGGGCTTTAAATTGGATGAAAAATACGGCATGCGTGCATTCTGGTGCTGGATAGTGGGATTTTTTGTCACATTCACCCCACTCTATATCGTCGGCTTGATGGGCATGACTAGGCGCCTGAATCATTATGAGGTTGCGACCGGCTGGCAGCCCTTCCTTATCGTTTCTGCAATTGGCGCCGTCATCATCGGCTTCGGCATACTCTTTCAGGTTACACAGATCTATGTAAGCATCAGGGATCGTAAAAAGAACCTCGATACAACAGGGGATCCGTGGAATGGCAGAACGCTTGAGTGGTCCACGTCGTCACCTCCACCTTTCTACAATTTTGCACATATTCCTCTCGTTCATGGTAGACACCCATTCTGGGACATGAAGAACGGAACCCACCCCAAAGAAGTGAAATCTCACTATGAAGATATTCATATGCCCAAGAATACTGCCATGGGCATCTATATCTCTCTCTGCAGTTTTATTGTCGGCTTCGCGCTTATTTGGCACATATTATGGCTCATACCTGTCGGAATTGTTGGTATCATCGTGCTCGTCATGATGCGCTCTTTTGATGATGAAACTGAATATGTAGTTACTGCCGCAGAGATTGAAAAAATGGAACGAAGTAACGGCAGAAGTCTTACATAAAATATGACTACTTATACACCCACAAAAAACCACACTGAGCATCACGAAATACATCACGAGCAAGACGCACGTGCAATATTCGGTTTTTGGATCTACATCATGAGCGACTGCTTATTATTTGCGACACTCTTTGCCACTTATGCAGTATTACACAACAACACATTTGGCGGGCCATCTGCGCGTGAGCTATTTAGTCTACCGTTCGTACTCACTGAGACATTCATACTTTTGACGAGTAGTTTTACCTACGGTCTCGTAATGCTTGCTGCGCACCACAACAACAAACAACAAGTGATAGGCTTTCTTGCGCTCACCTTTGTCCTCGGCGCTTCATTCATTGGCATGGAAATGAGCGAATTTACTAAACTTATTGCAGAAGGAAATAGTTTTACCCGAAGCGGATTTTTGTCCTCATTCTTTACCCTCGTCGGCACTCACGGACTGCATGTGACCGTCGGGCTACTATGGATGGGGAGTCTTATCACGCAAATTTCTCTGCGCGGACTGAATACTCTGACTTTCCGCAAACTTTCCTGTCTCGGTTTGTTCTGGCATTTCTTGGATATTGTTTGGATATTTATTTTTACTATTGTTTACCTCATGAGCAATATATGACCAATGAACTAAACATCATCGATACAGAATACGGCGTGGGTCATGGGAATCTCCGTTCTTATATTACGGGTTTTACTCTTTCGATACTCCTCACGCTTTTACCTTATTTTATTGTCGTTAATCATATATTTTCTGGCATTACGTTGGTAGCCGCGGTAGTCCTCTTTGGCGTCGCTCAGCTTTTAGTGCAGCTCGTTTATTTTCTCCACTTAAGCCCACGAGCGAAGGCAAGATGGAACCTCATCGCGCTTGTTTTCACTGTACTCATTGTCCTTATTCTCGTCGCGGGAACTCTTTGGATCATGAACAATCTAAATTACAACATGTCTCAGGTTATCATCGACAAGAACTCTAAGGTTGAAACAGCATTTTAAATCAGGCTTTCTGTGATCAAAAATTACTATACTCTAACAAAACCGGGAATAATTTATGGCAATGCGATTACCGCACTTGGCGGATTTTTCCTCGCCTCAAGCGGTGTCATCGACCTGTCGCTTCTCTTGGCGACCATAGTCGGATTGTCGCTCATCATCGCATCAAGCTGCGTATTCAATAATTACATCGATAGAGATATTGATGGGCACATGGATCGCACTAAGTGGAGGGCGCTCGTACAGGGAACTATTTCCGTTAGGCATGCGATCATTTTCGCTGTCATTCTCGGTCTACTCGGCACTGGCATTCTGTACTTTTACACCAACACACTCGCGTTACTCGCAGGTCTTACTGGCGCCTTTTTCTACGTTGTTGTCTATAGTCTGTGGACTAAGCGCCAGACAGTCTATGGCACGCTTGTCGGGAGTATTTCGGGTGCTGTTCCGCCGGTTGTAGGCTACGTCGCGGTTACAGAGTCACTCAGCGCAGGTGCGGTTATACTTTTTCTCATCCTTTGCATGTGGCAGATGCCACATTTCTACGCTATCACCATCTACCGCTATGAGGACTATGTTGCGGCAGGTGTACCCGTGCTTCCTATAGTAAAAGGTATCCATGAGACCAAGATCCATATCTCACTTTATATCGTAGGTCTAATGCTCGCCATATACGCTCTTTATGCATACCACTACACCGGTGTCGTGTACCTCGTCATAATGGGCGTTCTGTGTGTAATGTGGCTTATTATGAGTCTCATGGGCTTTAGGCATAAAGACGCGGTTGATGACGCTGCCAACAAAAAATGGGCGAGGGGAGTATTTCTCTTCTCGCTCGTTATAATAATGGCATTTTCACTCACGATATCTATTGGCTTGTAGTAGACTGTCAGCATGGCAAAGCTAAAGTCAGAACAAAAGAGAACATTGCTCGATAAGTTAACGAGCGTGTTCGCTCCGCGCATAGTTGTGAGCATAAGACGCTTAAGAAAAGTCAGAAAAGGCAATCTTGGTGGCTCGACAAAAAGATACAAGCTACACAAAGAAGCTGCGCGCAAATTTGTGCACTGGCGACTTGCGCATTTCAATCAACACTACAATTTTGCATACTATAAAGTCGCGATACGCAATCAACGCTCACGTTGGGGGAGCTGTTCGCGGAAGGGCAATCTCAATTTTAACTACAGACTTGTCGATATTCCGGCACACCTCGCCGATGCAGTCATCGTGCATGAGCTTTGTCACTTGAAAGAAATGAATCACTCAAAAGCATTCTGGGAGCTTGTAGCAGAGACAATTCCCGACCACAAAGAAAGACGCCGTGACCTCGCCAAGATCGATCTTCGTGCCAAGAATAAAATCCCAGACGATCTCGTTCATGTCATGTCAAGGCGTCGCCTTGACATGACATGAAGATCATCAGGTGAATTACAAATCAAGGACTTAAACCCAGTCGTGCGAATTCACGCTTTAGCTATCTAGGACGTTCGTCCTAGATAACTAATAAAAAATAGTAAAACGTAAGCATGATGAGAGTAAATTTTAATAGCGAGATATTCGCCAACCGAGCCATACACCTAGGATTGCTCCGGCACCGCTCGTAAAGACCGCTGCGAGTGAGAATGCGCTGTCACCCCAAAGTTCCGGAACGAAACCACCAATTGTTGAGCCAACGAACATTCCGAGCCAGACCATTTTTGTGTCCATTTTCTCAGTATATCATTCAGTTGAATTAGGTATATAGAAATGCCTCCACAGAGTGAAGGCATTTATTTTATGCGACAGCAGTTTTGTTTTCGTACTGCCACCATACCTTTTTCCATGATTGGTATATGACAAATATGAACACTCCGACGAGCGCAGACCATGCTCCAAGATAGAAAAAGTACAAGCACCACAATGCTTCTTTAATGTAAAAATATCGCGCAAGCCATTGATAACAGCCCACTTCAGCGGTCTCGAGTCTCTCAATCCTTGCAAGCTGTGCATCATGAAGACTGTTAGCTACCGAAGCATGCATCCATGAAAAGAACACCGCGCCAACTCCGAGCAATTCGATCCAGCCCTTGCCGGAAATGTAAGCAGTGAGCAATAGCAGGAAAGCAACAATAATTGCTTCAATCTGCCATATATCAAAACCCGTGATCTTTCTGAGCCAGTTCATAGTCGAACAAATCAGAAGCATTATTTCTCTCCTTTTGGGTAACTGTAACTTTGTGATATTAACATATAATATTTATCTGTAAAGCATGAAAATCCTAAGTTCAACAATTAATTGCAACACCCAATTAGCAGTTAAAATGATTGGGCATGAAACAAAAAACGAAACAGCGGTTCGGCGTAAGCCCGCTC
>JAYTUL010000045.1:0-28061 GCA_043744555.1 bacterium
CGCGGCGCATGCAGGACTCACACACAAACGAAAGCTTAAACTTGTGAAGTCGTTACTGATGAAGAGAGAATAGCAACACTTTTTACCATTAAGCCACAATAACGGGATCATGTACGAGGAAGCTTAACGGCTCAATCTGGCGAGATTGAGCCGTTGGAACAATACGAAACAAGGGTTTTGCGAGATCAGTAATGACCCGTGGTTCCGCATTATGGGTCGATAATGAGCCGTTTGACTGGTGGATGTTGTACTAAAGCCGGGCTTTGAGACAATAGATTGATCAAAAGTAGCCAACTTCTCCAAGGAGACACTACCACTTCGAGTACTTCCATTTTCTAAGACGGATGACCGTCAAGAAAATTTGGTCGCTTTCCAAAGCTAAAGAGTCCCCTTAGGCTACTTTGATCTATGAGCCTTTTGGCTTTAGAAACTTGCAGATGATTATGACCTCAGCCCACCTGAATACCAATAACTTTCATGAGTAGTATTTTTTTCATATGTTGAGTGATTTTAAAAACTTGTAATTGCATCGCTCTCCATAAAAGTAAAACTAATACCGCATAAACAATTTGTGTAATTGAAACACATTGGTAGGCCCTAAGGCTGAGGCCACAATCCTAAACTTTCATAATTTGGATGCTATTTCGGCTTTTTCGAACGAAAGTGTTCGAGAAGCTGTATGAGTGATACTGCTTCCGAACCTTTCGTGATGAAAAAGTCGAAGAGCGCCAAATTTGGAAGTTTAGATCTCGCAGACACCAGAGACGCAAGCTAGCTCTTTGGAGCCTTGAGTCTCATCTATCTTCTCGTAAGAAACGATCTTGCTGAAATCTATATTCTCCCACCGCTTCGCCAACTCCTCGAAGCGTTCTTTGCTTATCTCCTCGTAAGGAGCGAGCTGGTAAACATGTTCGGATCGTGGAAGGAAGGATAAGCCTCCGACCATCTCCCAATTGTCGTAGACCCAAGACGCTACTGCGAGCCATTCGTTCTCGCCTACGGAGACAGTGACGGAAGGGTTGTGCTCGGTGTAGTTCTCCTTGATGAGCTTCCAGTGTGCGAGCTGCTCGAGTGATGTGATGTCGTCCTTGAAGACGGAACCTTTGGGAGCCTTTACGGGAAAATCGATGACATAGGTAACAGCGCTCTCAACACTCTGCCCTACTTCTGGGTTGTAAGGGATGCCCTGATCTCTTAACATTTTGAAGAGACTGTCAGTCGCGGCGATGCGTACGCGGCGGATGTAGTAGGGAGCGTGGCGAGGATGCATGCCTGAGGATGCGTCGACAAGCTGCGATACAGTGCCTGAAGGTTTGACGCAAGTGACTGAGGTTGATTGGTTGATACCAAAGCGCTTGGCGTAGACCTTGTTGACGGCGACTGCCTCGGCGCGAAGCTCTTGCAGGAACTTGGCATCGTGGACGACTTCGGCATTGTCCCACTGGCCTGTAAGGGAGACTCCAAGCAAGCGTTCCTGCTCGCAGTTCTTCTGCCACTCTTTGGAGAGGTACTTGAAGTTGGTGAGGGTGGACTGGTAGGTGCCTAAGATGCTCGCGAGGCGCATCTTGCGAAGGATGGATGCCTTGGTGTCGTCGGAGCGGACTACCACCTCGGTGAGGTTGCAAAACTGCTTGGACTTGAGGATTATCTCGCCGCAGGGGTTGGTGCCGCAGGTGTCGACTTGGGGCATGAGGGTCTTCTTGCGGCGCTCGGGAATCTGAGCCTCGAGGGAACCGCGGTTGAAGATGCCGCGCTCGCCTGAGCCTGACTTCATGAGTGATATCCATTCGTCCATGAACTCGGTGATGGGCGGTTTGTGAGTGTAGACGGCGCTGTTGTTGGACATCATGCGCTGGCCTTCGGTCATGTAAAATTGACCGTCCTTGGCATGGCGCATTTCGTAGTCGTCGAGGTCAGAAAGCGAGATAAGGGCTGAGCGACGGACCCCGCCTGAGACGACGACTTCGCCTATTTTGCAGACGATATCGTGGACGTCGAGGTTGGTGAGGCGTCTTCCCTGCCGGCGGAGTATCTTGTCGCGTGAGAAATCTATTAGCGCGCGAAGTGGCTCGGGGCCTGAGGACTTGCCCCCCATGGTCATGAGTCGTGTGCCAGCGGTCCGCAGCTGTGAGTAGTCGAACTTGAGGTCAACACCCTCGAACCACGTCTCGAGTCCGTGAACGAATGCATCTGCCCAGCCTTCTTTGGAGTCGCCGATGACGTGGGTCTTGGCCATTTTGCCTGTCTGCTTCTTGATCTGCGGAAGCTGCTGCACCGTGAGGCTCTCGACCGAGAAGCCGACGCCTGTGCCACACATAGAAAGATACATTATCTCGCCGAAGTCTTTGAGCTTGGAGGGGGCGATGAAGGAGCAGTTGTAGCCACAGACGTTGGTCTTCCTTGCGGCGGGGCCTGCTGCCCACATGAGGCGCATGGAAGGCATGACCTCGTGCTTGAGAATTGCTTCGCGGAGCTCGTCGTACTCTTTCTCGGAGAGCTTCTTGCCGATGTTCTCGCGCATGAAGGAAAAATATCTGTCGACAGTCTCTATCCATGTCTCTCGACGCTGCTCATGATCGATCCAACGAGAGTAGGAGCGATAATAGATGAACTCGGCGAGTGAATTACGAAAATATTGCTTGCTGTCGCGGGCGAGCTCCTTGATGGCCTCGGGGATGATACCGGACAGTTCGCGGATCTTCTTGTGCTCTTCGCGATAGAGGATGTAGCCCTTTGCAGTTTTGGCAAAGTCTTTGTATATGAGTTCGGTTTCCACAGTATCCTGCACGTCTTCAACGGTCGGCATGTAGTCGGCGCGGCCTTTCAAGTACTTCTCGAGAGAGGTGGCAACGGAAGTTGCAACATGCTCTGCATCTGCCTCGCTTCCCTCCTGATAGGCGAGCATTGCGCGGTATATAGCGCTCTTTACGCGCTCGCGGTCGTACGGGGCGATGGTGCCGTCGCGTTTGCGCACTTCTTTTAACGCTGGACCTGACTTGGCCTTAGGGTTTGTCTTTTGCGCTTTAGACGCTTTGGCCTTCACTACCTTGGCGTCTACCTTTGAACGTGTGGGTGCGTTCTGCATAAAATGTGGGAACTTAACGAACGAATAATTATTAAAACTGACCTTAAAACTGAATGAAGAGACCCACCAAAACACTTAATAGAGAGAATGTTTTGGTAGAACTCTTTTGACTTTAATGAACACCTCGAAAATCTAGCCTACTTCGACTCCTTATTTCGGTGCAAAATTTCCAAATTTTGGCTACAACTCGTGAAAAATTTTTTGAATTAGATTAGGCTAGTCCTCAAAATTTTTTACTTTGTTTCGCTCAAAATTTGAAAATCTTAACACCGAAATCCATCACCAGAGTAGGCTGTTTCGAGGTGTCTTATGTGCCTATTCTACTCCCGTTCACGTGAAGCTCCAAAACGTGGATAACTTATCGAAAGCACGAAGAATCTGTTAACGGTTTCTTAATAGATACCGTATGGATAAATACACTCCGTCGGAGAGGGTTCCGACTCAATTCTAGTCCAATCCTTCTGGGTCAGGTCTGAGATGACTTCTGTGTACATCAGCATAGCACTACTTGTGTTACAATATACGAATAATGAGGGACAAGACTCACGCATGGTGGGAATTGCATCGCTTTGAGGCGATCGTATTCGTGACGGGCATGGCGATACTTATCATTGAGGTCACCGCGACGCGCATCTTGAGTCCCTACTACGGCAACACTATATATACGGTTTCGAGCGTAATCGGCGTGATTCTCGGGGCGTTATCGCTCGGATATTACGTCGGAGGCGCGCTGGCTGACGAAAGCTCTAAGGCGGATAAGATGGATAAGTTCTACGGCATCATCGTAAAAAGCGGGATAAGTCTTTTGGTGCTCTTCATCCTCGTCGAGGCGATACTTCCGATCGGCGGGAATTTCTTTGGTCTTCAATTCGGGCCTTTGATCTGGTCGGTAATACTCTTCTTCCCTTCGAGCTACCTGATGGGAAAGCTCTCTCCCTTTGCTATCACGCTTGCCAAGGCAGACAGCCCTGAGACGGGTCTCGGGCACATCACCGGCGGAATATTCTTCTGGTCGACGGCCGGATCGATCGCGGGGAGTCTTCTGGCTGGGTTCGTGCTTATCCCCCATCTTGGCGTTAGAAGCATTCTGGTACTCACGACGATTGTGGTGCTCGTCCTTGGGCAGGGCGGCAGAATCTTGGGCGAAAAGAACAAGCAGAAACGCATGTCGCATATTTTCACGCTGATATTCATCCTCCTCGCGCTCTTGGCGTCCTTTTATACCTTCGAGCGTTACAAAATGCCCGGCACCGTGTTCACCTATGACGGCGTTTATGAACGAATTACAGTAAGGGATGATCTCTACGCGGGAAAGCCCGTGCGTTTTTTTATGCAGGATAGAAGTATCTCGGGCGGAATGTTCCTCGAGAGCGACAAGCTGGTATTCGACTACACCAAGTACATCGAACTCTTTAAGCTCGCGAATCCCTCTCCCGCGCACGCGTTGTTTATCGGCGGTGGAGTGTATTCCATGCCAAAGGCCTTGCATGCAGAAAGTCCCAACACCGAGATCGATGTTGTCGATATCGAGCCTGATCTCGAGCATATCGCCAAGACCTACTTCAGACTTCCCGAGACACCAAAGATCGCGACGCATGTCGGTGATGGCAGAAGATATCTGAAGGACAGCACGACAGCGTACGACCTGATATTCAGCGATGTGTATTATTCGCTATACTCTATCCCCTCTCACTTCACCACGCATGAATTCTTTGCCCTCGCTCGCGAAAGACTTGCACCGAACGGGATCTTCATCGCCAATGTGATCGGGGGCATAGATGACACGAAAGATTCGTTCCTCTTTTCAGAGATCCACACGATGCAGCAGGTCTTCCCTCATATGGAAGTGCTCGCGGTTGAGTCAACGACGACGCTTAAAGCGCAGAATTTTATTCTGGTCGGATGGAACGGGACAACAACTATCGCGGGCATTTCGGAGCGCCTTGCTACGACTGAAGATCCCACACTCAAAAATATCCAGGAACATCTATTCAGGCTCGCCGAGTATAACATCACATCACATGAGACATTTAGTGATGACTTCGCTCCCGTCGAGCACCTTGTCGGCAAACTGATCTCGAAGCTACGCATCGAAGACGAAAACGCTGACATTCTATTACCTGCGACAAACTTTTCGGGAGCGAATGCCCTTCACAATGTGAGTGAGATCGTAGCGCTCGGCTCGCGTGCGATAGGCACTGTGGGACACGGCATACTTGCTGGGGTGATCACACAGGAAATGAAAACTCTTGGCGCTGATGTGACCCTCGAGCACGAACAATACGTCCGCGAAGATCGAGTGGTACTGCCACTTATGAACATCATCGCCAAATTTCAGCCGGAAAATACGCATCGCATACTTATCGGCACCCACTATGACAGTATCGCCAGAGCGTACCGCGACAAGAAATATCCGAACGGTTTGATGCCTGGCGCAAACAACGGGGCCTCAGGAGTAGCGACAATGCTTGAGCTCGCTCGCTCGCTTGCACAAAGCGCAACTAGGGCGCCGATTGGTGTCGATCTGGTGTTCTTTGACGGTGAAGAAGGACAATACTCGCTTGGTGCAGGTGACCCAGCATGGTTCCCTCTCGGCTCAGGCTTCTTTGCCCGCAATATCAAAACGTATTACCCGCAAAGGCTCCCTGATACGGGCATCATTCTTGATATGGTCTGTGACCAGGATCTCACTTTCTACCCCGAACGAACATCTTTAGAAGCGGCCCCTGCACAGTTGAAAGGTTTATGGAACGTAGGCAGAAAGATCGCTCCGAATGTTTTCAAAAATGAGGAGGGGCAAAACATCGGCGACGATCATCTCGCGCTCAACACTGTCGGCATCCCGAGCATACTGCTTGCCGATCTTCTATACGAGCCGTGGTGGAACACCACAGAAGACACTCCCGATAAATGTTCAGAAAAAAGTCTCGAGGCAGTCGGCAAGACCCTCGAAGCTTATGTACGCTCACGATGATCGATTACAGAGGACACTCAGACATGCGCAGTGGTGTACCGGTCGAAAGTCCCAAGGCTCCCACCTTACCGCTCGCTACTTCTAGTGTGTAACGCATATCAGGCGGCGACGGAAATTTAGCCGGATAACTTTCGGGCTTAGCGTTTTCTACAGCTCCCAGCACGACATAGTCCGAATCAAGCCAGACGATATCAAGAGGAATGAGCATATCCTTCATCCAAAAATCCCTGATACCGGGCGAATCAAAGACGAACAGCATGCCGTCGTTTCCGGTGAGTGCTCTGACTCCCGATAATCCTCTGTCGCGCTCAGAGGGTGTTCGCGCTATCGCAAGTGGTATCATATTGTCGCCACGCCAAAGTTCTGGTGCGTGAGGACATTCTGATCTTGGGATCTTATGTTCGAGCGAATAGAGAAAGACGCTCAGAATACCGAACACAATAACAAATAAAACCCAACTGTTCGTCCCGCGTATTGCCATTTTATATACATTTAGTATACGCTACTTTTCTGAGAAGACACCAAATTAAGTACAAAAAAGAGGGCTATTGAACCCTCTTTTTTATAATTCTACTCTAGGATATTAATTACCGTGCCCGTCATCACTTTTACCGTTGTCATCTTTATCTTCAGAATCTGAAGTACCATCATTGTCGCGGTCGTAAGCCTTAAGAACTTGATCACCGACGATGCACTGATCTCCGCCATGATCGTTTTCCATTCCGGCTTCATTTGCATCAGGAATGCCGTCGTTGTCGTCGTCTGCGTCCTGTGCGTCAGAGATGCCATCGTTGTCGTGGTCTTTCGCCTTGCCGATCTCATTTACGTCGGGTATACCATCGTTGTCGTCATCAGTATCCTGAACATCTGGAATGCCGTCCTTGTCAGTATCGAGACGCTGACCCCACTCTCGGACAATGTCAGCGTTAATAACGAAACTTCCATCTTCGGATACGTTTCCGAGCACACCAACTATATCTCCTGCTTTAAAGTCTGAGAGTGAGGAATTATTGCTCACGATATGGGTTGCGGCTGTGACTCTCACCTTCAAATTCGCACCCCAGCTCTTTACTACAATAAAATCGACACCAACGGACTCTAGCTTACCGCGCAACATTGCGTGTCCGCTCGGGTCAATGTTGATCATGACTGGCCCACCGGTTGTTGGCACGGCTGTAGTTACCGCAGTATTTGCAGTTGCGGTAGTTTCCGCAAATGCGATACCTGATGCTAGGCCCGCTAATGAGAATGCTGCTGTTGTTGCTATGATTAGATATTTTTTCATAATTTGAATTACTTTTATAAATAGGATCACTGTAATCCACTACAAAATTATACCACAGCAAATTAGTTTCAATCACATGTCGCAGTGGCTGTGTGCCGACCTAAATTTTAATGACCGAAGTGTGAGGTTTGGGGTGGGACCCAAACCGCAAGACTCATTGAGGACTTTTGATTCAAAAGGCCCAATGAGTGGACAGCTCCTGTAAGGAGATAAATTGGGAGTACCCTTGCGGTGCTATACTGCCACGCGACTGCGCAGAAAAATAATTTGCAGGGCGCGAAAATTACGCCTTGTAGCTACTTGAAATAGGATTCAAGGACATATTGTTGCACCATTCTATGCGTATTGAAGAAGCTCCCATTAATAGAGATCGACTGCCTCATCATCTTGACCCATTGATCACGATCGCCTTCGAAGCGAGGGAGTATGATGTATTCGAGTTTGGTGTACATGTCTTCGATGTCCTCCGCGTCTACATCTCCCCTTTCTTCTCTGGCGCCCTTTTCGGGATGAGGACCGATGCTCCAGCCTGTCACTCCTTCGATGTGACCCTCGAGCCACCAGCCGTCGAGAACAGAGAATTGGGGTACGCCATTTAAAGCAGCTTTCATGCCGGATGTGCCTGATGCTTCTTGTGGTCGCGCTGGAGTGTTGAGCCACAGGTCGACACCAGAGACGAGGGCGGCTGCGAGCTCCATGTTGTAGTCTGGCACGTAAACACAGCGGATCTTGTAGCCGAGGTTTCGCATGGTGCCGATGATGTTCTGTATCATGAGCTTACCATCTCTATCCGCTGGGTGCGCTTTGCCGGCGTAGATTATCTGTATGCCCTTGGACTTGTCGGCGATGCGGATGAGGCGGTCGATATCTGAGAACAGCATATGGGCGCGTTTGTATGCAGTCGCGCGACGAGCGAATCCTATAGTGAAAAAATCGGTGTTCATCTCTGCATTAAAATTCTTATTGAGATTCTCGATCAGCCTATATTTGGCTTCCTGATGCGCTTCCCACAGGTCTTCTGTAGGAATAGAGAGTGCATAACGAAGATTGAATGGATCTTGCTGCCATCCTGGGAGGTATTTGTCGAAGAGGCGACGGAAAGGTGCTGAGGACCACTGCCGCGCGTATACGCCGTTGGTTATAGACTCGATACGGTAACCTGGAAAAAGCTCGCGGGTTACTTCCCCATGCTTCTTTGCGACGCCGTTTATGTGAGATGAGAACTGCATACCAAGCCGAGTCATATTAAGGACTCCGCCCTCAAACACAATCGCGTCGATAGCGGATGGAATGTAGTGCACGCCGAGCACTGACAAGACGAGATCTTGTGGGAATACATCGTGGCCGGCAGCAACGGGTGTATGGGTCGTAAAGACAGTAGAGTCGCGTACGCTTTCCATTGGGTCTTCGCTGTCAATGAATTTGCGGTAAAGCTCGACGGTGAGCAAGGTCGAGTGGCCTTCATTCATGTGGAACTTCTTGAGATTGTTTACCCCAAGAACGGAGAGCATTCGCGTACCGCCGATACCGAGCACGGCTTCTTGCTTGATGCGGTGACGCTCGTCGCCGGAATAAAGCTTGTCGGTGATGTGTCGGTCTTCTAGGGCATTGCCCTCTACATCAGTATCGAGAAAAATAATCGGATTGATGTTGCCACGAACACCCTTTTGCTTGTAGAGCCATGCACGGATGCGTACGTTTCTGCCTTCGAGCTCGATGGTGACTTCTTTGGGCAAGAGAGTGAGCTTTTCGTATGGGTTCCATAATTCTTCTTCCTCTACCTGCCAGCCGCTGTCATCGAAACGTTGTTTGAAGTAACCCTTGTGATAAATGAGTGACACGCCGACAACTGCGACATCGAGATCGGCGCAGCTCTTCATCATGTCCCCCGCGAGAATCCCAAGACCACCTGCGTATGTAGGCATGGAGTTCTCGAGACCAATTTCCATACAAAAGTACGCTATCGAAAGCGAACTCATCATGATGCCCTCAGTGAGAAGAGGTTTCCTTGGGATGAGCGGGCGTATACTTGCGGGAATCTCGGCGGCAAGCACAGGAAGAGTGGCTGTGCTTTCTTGTTTCGTCGAGTCGCTCACTTTAATCTTTGACTCTGGCTTTGCTACAGCCTTTTTTGGTATCGGTGGCATTGTAACTATGGTGTGTGAGTCGTCCTTGGATTCATGCAGAACTCCTACCGGATAGCTGCGCACAAGCTTAGCTCCACGCTTTGAGTCATGCTTGGTTTCGTGCTTTAGAATATTGCGTATGTCGTAGTTGAGGTCCTCAACGTGAGTGGCCTTTAATTCTTTAGGATTTTCTTTGTGTTCCTCTATCTCATTGGAGTGAACTGGGCGTGAAAGTTCTTCTTCCGCTTTTTTCTTCGGGGTGGTGCGAACGTTAATCGCTATTTTTCTCGCGGAATCGCTCATATAGATAAGTGTGAAAAGATCGTGCGAACATCTTGTTCGACTTCGATGCTTCAATTGTAGCAGTCATGATATAAAGCTGCACAACGATAAGGGGAAAACCTGTGGAGAAGACGGGTTTATAATTTTGACCTTGTAGGTTCAAAATCAGAATTCCTCGAGTTTCTCAGCTATGCCTTTGGCATAGGAGAAATCGGGAAACGTGGGGACATCTGTGGGAGTTTCCAAATTTCTCCCTGTGAGGAAAAATTTGGAATTCCTCAATATTTGCATCCAAACACTTTGTGTTTGGGCAAATTTGGGAAAATCGGGAAACGTGTGGACAGTAAATGAAAATGCGCTCCTAGGAAGGAGCGCATGGTGCTGTATCTATCAGACCCTTGGGAGCAATGAATCGGGCTGATTACTGCGCTTGCCGGTGTAAAATAGATAGTTTTGGACCACCTCGTAACCGAAAGCGGACTGTCCCTTCATCACGTCACTCTTTCTTAGCGTAACAACTAGATGAATGGCCACATTCTTGAAGTCAACGCACTTGTAATGGGTCGTCTTTTGCATGTGGACAACAATCTTTTTGACTGCGTCGTAATCGATGCCTATATCTGAATTGTTTGCAATGAATGCTTTCTGCCATGCTCTGAGTGCTAGCCTTGCATTAATTCGATCAGGTACGAATGCAATGACTGCCGCGAACGTGATTACACCAATGTAGCAACAAGCGACGTGCCAGAGAGGACCTGGGTACTTCGGCATTTCCGGTAGACAAGAGATAGCGGCAACGATAATCACAAATATGATTGTTTGCGGCCAGCCTGTGCTCCTCTCCATTGGATAGTTCATCCGAAGCGGCAAGGGCTCGTTCCAGTAAGCTTGATGCATGTGTCTCTCCTTTGTAAATGTGCAACTGCATGAAATAACTTTTTGCAATATATCATTTTTAGACTTATTTGTCAATGTTTTAAAAAGCGAGTACTGACAGTAGATCGGCACCCCTCTTTGCCTGCATTGGAAGGGTTCCGATTTTGGCCCTTGTTAGGGCAAATCGGAATTCCTTGAGTTTTTCAACTACGCACTTTGTGCGTAGGAAAAATCGGGAACTAAAAGCCGAGACACTGTCTCGGCTCTACTAAGGTCCCACAGGAACTTCACTACTTATTCTACGTACAAAAGAGAGTCACACAACCCCAAAATGTGGATATCGAGAACTACGACACACGATGTATGACTGCGCTAATAGGCCTATGGTCACTCACGCCAGAGTGGACGACCACATTTTCTGCTCGGTATTCTAGAGGCGTAAATAGACCATCGACAACGAGTGGAAGTGCCACACCATCCTTACTTGCATGATGCAAAACCGGATCAAGCGTTGACTCAACATCAAGAGGTATGTTGTCGCGAAATTTTCTCGCGAGCATATCCCATATGGGGCCCTTGGTGCCGCACTGAAGTGTGCGCGGTGCATTGAAATCTCCGCATACAATGAGGCTGACCAACTTTGCGTAAGTCACCACCTTCGGCATGCATTCGTATTGCACGTTATCGGGCGCACCGTCGGGAGTCCACGGGAAGTAGGTGTTGCCGAATGCGAACACAGTACCACTCTTCACCACTTCGACATGCTGAATGTAGTTGTCGCAGGAAAAGTTTTTGTCTTTTGTGAAGTTGGGCAAATACGACCTGTTGAAGATACCGCTACGATAGAAAAATTCGCTATAGCAAGCGATGCCGTCTTGCGGATCTTTGAGCCGAAGTAGGATAGCGAGACCAGTAGGTTCGTCATGTAAGCCCTGACTCGTATCAAGTGCCATTGGTACAAAGAAGTGATTGGTCGCACCAACTGCTTTTGCCAGATGGCAAAGACCGTTGAATGGAACTTCCTGGAGCAAAACTATCTCGGGATTTACCTTCACACAGAACGGAATGAACCGTTCTAAGTGTTTGTACTTTTCGATATTGGCGATGAGTACCCGTAGTGAGCACAAACTTGAAACCATAAGAATCTCCTTGTGTCATAGTAGGAACTGACTTTGTTCACTCTAGCAAAAAAGCCCTTAGTTGCAAGGGTAATATTTAGAACTTAATTTCAGTGAGTTAATTTTTCGAGGATGTTAACCTAACGCGAAATTTTAAATGTAATACGAAGATTTGAACTGAGGCAGTGTTCGAGTGAGGAATGGGGTGGGACCCGTTCCGCAAGACCTTTTGAGATTTCTTTAGGGAAATCCAAAAGGTGTACCGTTTCTGTAAGGAAGCTGTATATACTATACTGCTCCCAAACCTGCCGAAGGAAAACCGAGCGACCAAACTTTCTAGCGGTAATCCGCCTTAGAAAATGGAAGTACTCCCTGTAGTGTAATACGTCAAAATTTCGTGTTAGGAACGGAGGCCTTTGCCGGTTTTGAACACATAGTAGTTAGCATAAATCAATATCACCACCAATCCCATAAGCACCCCAAACGACGCCCACACACTCGTATCAGATACTCCCAAAAGACCGTAGCGGAAGCCGTTAATCATATAGACGATGGGGTTTGCATAAGAGATATACTGCCAAATGGGTGGGAGCAGATGCACAGAATAGAACACTCCCCCAAGATAGGTAAGTGGAGTGAGTACGAATGTGGGAAATATCTGCACCGTGTCGAACGAGTTTGCAAATACTCCATTCAAAAGCCCTGCTAAAGAAAAAAGTACTGACGAAAGGAATATGAACAAGATAGTGAGGAAAAACGAGTGGACATGTATTGGGGTGAAGAAGAGTGCGACACACAGAATAATGATCGCCGTGATCATGCCACGCATTACCGCAGCTGAGACGTGTCCTAAGATGACGATAAGATAAGGCGTCGGTGAGACCTGAATTTCTTCGAGCGTCTTTTGGAACTTTGCCATATAGAACGTAAACGCCGCATTCATGAATGACTGCATGATGACTGACATCATGACAAGTCCGGGTACGATGAACTGCATATAGGTGATGCCGTCGACGGGCTTTATCTGGCTGCCGACGAACTTACCAAAGATGACGAAATAGAGAGTAGTGGTAATGACCGGTGGCAGAAACGTCTGTGTCCAGATACGAAACAAACGCACGACCTCCTTGCGTACTATTGTGTAATAGCTTGTCCACATTTGTGAGGGGTTCATCCCGTTAGAAGTAGAACGCGGAACTGGGGGTTACGCGGCCGACTCGGCTAATGCTTATAATTTTCGACATTTTCATTGCTCGTGTTTTATTCATATTGTGTTCGCGACTTCTAATGGGGTTCATATTGTTTTGTTGGTGTGTTTAATGAAGAATTCTTCAAGTCGGTTGGTCTTGTTTCTCAAGCTTGTCACCTGATATCCTTCCTTGTTGAGATCAATAACCGCAGCATTGAGAGAGTACGCCTTGGTGAGTGTGAGCTCAAGGCTCATCTCACGTGGGCGCGTCGCAGCATGGGCCTTGAATTCTCTGAGTAGCTTCTCGTCAGGATCTCGCGAAAGGTCAAAGACAAATGTCTCGTCATCCATACTTGAAAGCAGTTTCTTGATTTCGCCTTCTGCGACGATGAGCCCCCCATTTATGATAGCGACATTGCGGCAGAGCTGCTCGGCTTCTTCGAGATAATGCGTGGTAAGGATGATGGTCACGCCGCTCTTATTGAGCTCGGTCAAAAACTCCCACATGCCGCGGCGTAGTTCGATGTCGACGCCCGTTGTCGGTTCATCGAGAATCAGGAGCTTCGGGTCATGCACGAGTGCGCGCGCTATCATAAGACGGCGTTTCATGCCTCCAGAGAGTTCCATCGCACGCACATCCTTTTTCTCCCATAGTCCGAGTTTTTTAAGGTAATACTCTGCGCGTGGCAATGCCTTCGATCTTGGAATACCATAATACCCAGCCTGATTAACGACGATATCGACGACCTTTTCGAAAATGCCGAAATTAAATTCTTGCGGCACGACTCCAACATGCAGTTTGGCTTTGGGGGCATTGTCGTCTATTGAAAGTCCATCTATAAGCACTGTGCCCTCGCTCTTGTTTACGAGTCCGCAGACAATATTGATAAGCGTCGACTTGCCGGCACCGTTCGGCCCGAGTAGCGCAAAGAAGTCGCCTTCTTCTACATTGAGGTCTATACCCTTGAGTGCTGTGACGACAGTCTTGCTTTTGCCGCCCGGCGTCGGAGCGTACGTTTTCTTTAGGCCTATAATTTCGAGTGCTAAGGCCATATTAGTCGACCATGTTTAGTTCGCCAATATAGTCTGTTTTGCCGACCGGCATGCCTTGATTCCTGAGAATATCGTACGCAGTTGTAATGTGAAAATAGAGGTTTGCAAGAACGAAGTACCGTAGGTAATCCGGGGCTGCATAGTTCTTGCCTTCGGGCATCCATGTCAGATGGATCTTTTTCTCAGCCGCCACTGCGAACTGCTCGGGCGTAAAGGTATTTAAGTATGTGAGCGTCTTGTCGATGCGAACGCAAAGCTCGTCGAAGGTCGCTTCGGTGTCTTCCATCTTTGGAATCTCGACTCCTGCCAAACGGCCTGCGGCACCTTTAGCATTGTCGCTTGCTATTTGCACCTGTTTTACAAGTGGGTACATGTCGGGCGCGAGGCGCGCACCGAGCAGATCTGCTTCGGACATTCCTTTTTCTAGAGCGAATGCTTTTGCCTTGATTAGGATTGCCTTTAAGTTTGTGAGAGCACGAATAAAAACTGGGATTGTGAATTCGTAGTAGGGATTCTGCATAAAAAATTTATATTGACTTCAAGATAACTTATAAGTTCGACCATGATACATGAATTCACACATGCTAGCTAGGAACTGAAAAGTTACTTACAAACTATCTTCGATAGTGCGTTCATCGGTAATTCACATCTTATAGAGCATCTACTCGATCATTTGATACGTGGAGGCCAAGGAAAGATTACATTTCATGTGTAAAAATATTTCTATTCGTTTCACGACTTTGCATAGCGAAAGTCCTCAGGCTTGCCCTTGTTCTTAAGATAGATTCGAAGCGAGAGTCTTGCACTCCAAGACAGTTGCGATAAGCATGAGAAGTGTGTGAACAGAGATAGCTGTGTCAGGTAGGCAAGATAGCACCTTCTTTTTTTAATAATTCGAGTTTACGCTTTACTCCGCCTTTGCCTGAATATCCACCGAGCTTTCCGTCTGAACGAATGACGCGGTGACAAGGAATAGTTTCGAGAAGTGGATTCTTGCCGACGGCATTCCCTACAGCACGGACTGCGAGTGGCTTACCGACGCGCTTGGCAAGTTCTTTGTAGGTGATGGTTTTGCCTTTGGGGATCTTTGTAAGCTCTTTCCACACTTTCTGCTCTAATGCTGTGCCGCCTAGGATAGTCAATTTCATACATACATTATAGCAAATAAAAAAGCCCATCAGTATGACGGGCGTAGATCATCGCGGCTCTGCGAAAAAGTCGAAGATGTAACGTTCAAGCGTGTTTGGTGAGCGCTGAGCAGACCTAGACTTCTGATCGAAAATTGACGGTGAGTGCTCATTGCGTGTGATAAAAGCATAGGCAAAAATGAGCGTTATTGCGACCACTAAGATATATAACATCATTGACTTGAGCACAAATCCTCCAAAAAAACACAGGAAAAACTTTCTATGTGAAAAATACTATTTTTTGAAGACTTAGTCAAGCCAGCTTATCCCAGTTTACACAGGCACATCACCACCCGCATCTACGATTATCACAAGGCGTCGTAGGAGAATCTGCTGTTCTATTGGGCGAACTAATGAGTGAGGAAACTACTTACTAGTGCCCGCAAATTATTCTGGTAAATAGCAGAATTTCTGAATGGCCCTGACACATAAACAGATGATCCTGCCGTCGGCATTGCATAGAATATAGTAGTGTAAATATTCTCGCCATTCTCAGCGTAGTCCCCGCTCAGCGGAATCAATAGCCGAATTACATCAAAGTTTTTGTTGAGGGGGGTTACAGGTGTTGGCGACCTAAATACTATTTCTACTAAAGTCTCGTTGCTCTTGAGTTTACTTACTGAATCGGCAGAAATTGCGAGTGGAACCTCACCTTGTGCTGTGTTGATTGCTTTTTTACATTCTTGTACTAAGCGTACACGTACTTCTGATGCACCTACAACGGTCGATTTCCCATTACGGTAGAGACGTACTTCCATGACCGCATCATTGCGCAATTCAGCAGCGGTGACTTTCCCATCGGTACTGTGATTCCATGAAACTACACCTACAATCGCTGCGACGAATGCGCATGTAGCTATAACAATAATTCGCAACATAATTGATTCTTACCATACCACGGCCCATAGCGCAAGATAAACAAAAATGACACCTTCGCAGGGAGTACAGTGTTCTTCCATCTATAGAGAGTCGGAGAAGGCGCGGCCGAGTTTGCTCACTCAAAGCAGGTACGCAAACCGCGACTCCATCCCCGCACAGAGTGCGGGGTTTTATGTCGCATAATAAATTAAGATAAGGTAGAAAAAAGTTCACTAAAACTGACTCTTATTTCATCTTCGGTGCAATTGTTGAAAACTAAGTCAAAATCAGCATCCTTAAATTTATGGGCGTGTTTCCCAAACCGCTTCACAAATTCTTGTTTACAATAATCTCTGAAATCTTTCAAATTTTCAAAATCCGATGGATTTTTAGGATTCTTGCCAGCCAGCCTCATTAGCAGGTGTTCAGAGCTATATTCCATAAATTGAACAATATCGCCACCATTCTTTATTAAAGTTTCTATCTGTGGAGAGTCATCGAAGTCTTTATCTATCATGAAGAATAATTTCTGACCTGTATATCGAGTATCATCTTTAATAGGATGATACTTTGCTTTGAAAGAGGATAGATCTCCACCACCATTTAGCTTACCTTGGGATATTCCTGCTTCTACGATTTCTACTTTATTACTAAATTTAATATTAGATTTCTCAAAACTCTCTCTAAACTTTTTAGTTGTTAGGTAAGCAAAAAGATTATATTCAGTAGTGCCTTCGCTTAGAACAAGATAATATACATTAAACTCTTTTTTCTCATGCATAGGTTTAAAGCAAATTATTTATAATCCTACTAAAATCAATAGTATCTGGCACTCCACCTATAGACCCTAAGCGGTAGACCCTTTTTATTTTATCTCTTTCTTTAACATCATAATCTGATACTTTTGATACAGTGATATTGTCATTTTTTTTCTCTAATATGTGTGCTTGATCATTTTGTAAGAGATCAAAGGTTTCGTGATTATGAGAAGAGAAAAATATCTGAGCATTATTCTTATTTATATCTTTATCTTTGAAGAGATTAAGAATGGCAATTTCCATATCTGGATGGTAAAACTTGCTAGTTTCGTCATAAACAACAACACCTCCTGTTTTTAATATCCTAAGAATATCGCCTATATAAGCTATGAGTTCACGTGTTCCAGCAGAAAGCTCGGTGACACTAAGATTCTCATAGAAGTTGCTGTATTTTGCCTCATAAGTGAAGGTAAAAGATTTGTTCGCAGGATTTGGGTCACCTTCTTTTTTAATAACAAGAGTCTCAAAGGAAGGTGTTTCAAAATATTTTATTATAGGATTTACTATGGCAAGCATTTCATCCTGTATTTTCGTGTCGCTATTAATATATTTTACCGCAAAAGCAAATAATCCATTTAAATTATTTTGTCCCATTTGAACTGAACGCTTGTCAGTAATGAAACAAAACTTAGTTTTTATTTGGTTAAGGTTAGAAATGCCAATCACTTCTTTGATACTGGCAAATACAGAAATATCCGAACTGTCATCTAAAATTACAGAGAGAAAAGAAGACTTTTTTGGTGCTACAATATTCTTCGCCAAAGAACCCATTTTGCTTTCCACATTAGTTTCCAAGGAAATAGCATGATTCTTTCTACTGAAGATTTTTTTGTTGTTTTTGTATAACACCTCCTCAAAAATTTCTTTCCCTTTGTTTATGATAGAAATTGAGTAGTTATATTTAGCTTCTTCTATTATAAAATCCATTTCCAATACAATTGGCTTCGATTCCATTTCCTTTGTGTAGTTGGGAAGTGAAATAGAAGTTTCTATTTGCATACCATTAGAAGCAAGTATGGATTCTTGTTGTTTCGATACCATAACTCTAGTTATAGTATCGATAATGTTTAGTATGGTACTTTTACCTGAAGCATTTGCACCATAAAAACCAGAAATAAGAGACGCTCTTTCTTTCCCTATATTTACATATCCAATTTTCGCTTTTTCGCCCCCCTCTGTGAAGGATATTTCTACGGGATCTTTTACCCCATAGAAATTATTTGCTTTAATTCTTGTTATTATCATATATTTAAAAAATTACATTAATTTGTAATAATATGCCTAGCATATTCCTATTTGATTTAAAAGTCAAGCATTTTAGACAAAAAAATGTCCTTTTTGTCTATTAGCATATTTTACTCATACATTATAAGGGTTATCCGCTTATTAAAATTGTTCGGTAAACCCTTAATATAATATCTGCGGATAACCAACCCCTACTATCGTCTTAGTTAATTTACTTTCGAGATTTCGTTCGATTATCTTGTTTACTTAAGATTTTGCAGAGTGTTGCGCCTTCGGCGCGACCCCATTTCTGGTTCTGATTGCGATTTCCAATTTTGGCGGTGTTTGTTGGACAAAGTTCGAATCTATTTTGAACAAATCTTATTGTGCTTGCCCCGCCCGCCCTGTGCGCGCACAAACCCCCTCCGCTTTGAGGAGATATTATAAAACAGTGGGGATTGCTCCCTTGAAAGCAAAATACTAAAATGAAATTTCTTTTAAAAGAGTAACAGTCCGTGATTTGTACTCAAATTTATTACTAAAAGGAAAAAATGTTATTGCTAATAAAAGTACAGAAGATATTTTACCCTCAATATCTTGCCTACTAAGTTCTTCAGTTACGTTAATTTCAAGAAAAGGATCGCCTATTAAAGAAATAAATCTATCATCGCTAATAATTAAAAGATTGTTATCGCCCTTTTTAAATTTATCTAATGAATTTTTTATTGCATCTGTATAACCACTCTTAAAATCAAAAGCGAAGGTTTCGTTAATATTTTTCGGTTGTTGTTTGCGTTCAAGGCTTTCTTCTTTAGTGGGGTTATTCTCAAAAATTTCTTTCACATATGAAGGACATTTAATTTCGGCAAACCATTTTTCTCCATTCCTATCTGCAAAAGTTAAGTCCAAGCGGTCAGGCTCAAGTGCAAAAATAGTGCAACCTTTCTTAAGCTTAAGAAAATATATTGATCTTATTTCAGCAAGAGTTTCTTCTTGCTTCCAAATATCTTGAGTTACTCTTGTTTTTGATCTCTCGTAATAGCCAGAGTCTATATCTCGCACACATACAAGCCATTTATTTATTTCTTCTTTCCATGCTGGATTAATTAAAAAAACAGGCTCTAAACTTTTTAAGCCATTCGTAAAAAAATTTTCAAATAATCCACCCATAAAGTCTATGGTTAATATTTGAAAATGTAAGAAGCTGGAAGTATACGACCAAGTGATTCGATTTCTCCAATAAACGCCGCGGTTGGTATTCCCAAATAACAATTGTTAGTTTTATCCACTGCTAGGCCACCAGAATTACCATGCTCTATCTTTGCCGATGTAGTGTAATAAACACCATCTTTACCAGAAATAATTCCCTCGGTTGCAGTAATTTCCAAGTGAGAAAAAACAGAAGTGATAGTTCCAGCACCACTACCGTATGAAGGATACCCAAGAATTACTAGAGGATCACCAATATTTGAGTCTGAAGTACAGGAGAAATTTCCACGCACTGCTCTGTTTTCAAGAGAGATTGTTGGTGGAACAAGGTCTACATTATTCTTTTTAAAATCCGAAAGAAATGCAACGTCTCTTGTATTATCCAAACTTACTTGTCCGTTTGTAGGAATAGCGGAAATAGACATAGGATTAGATGGGAGAGTGTAATCTGTATAAGCTGGTCGGTAAAGATTATTTACTGAATAAAAAGCATATTTGTCACCAGGAAAGACGGCAGCACATTCTGACGCGGTTCCGTATTGAGAATCGCCAACAACATGTCTATTGGTGACAATTGTCGGTACTTCGTTTGCCCCCATCATAACCAACAACCCTGATCCGGATTGTTTCAAATATACTTGGTAAGTATTAGGGTTAACCCAGTAACACTCAACATAGGCGACACTCTTCCGCCACTGCGCCACTATATCGGCAAGCGATTTTACTTTAGCAATTTGTGTATTTGTATTTAGTTTTTGAGTTGTCTCTGCTTTAGAATTTTTTAAATTTTCAACTTCTGTTTTTAAAGTATCAATTTCGGATTGGGAGGGATTTTGATTTTTGTTGAGTAACAGAAATCCACTAACAAAAATTAATAATGCAATAATAACGACAGTGGGGCTAAAATTATTTTTTAAATTTTTGTTTTCCATGGTGGTATTATAGCGCGGTTTATACTCTGGAGTTAGGGGGGATTATTCCCTTATTCATTAAGTAATCAGGAAGGGTTCGGTCAATAATATTTTCGAATAATGCGGAGGAGGAGAGATTCGGTCACGGATAACTTGAAACTTCCGAACAATGCGGAGGAGGAGAGATTCGAACTCTCGATGGCCTTACGACCATGCCACCTTTCCAAGGTGGTGGAATAAACCACTATCCGACTCCTCCGCATTAATTACAAGTCTTAGTTCATAACTCCTTACAGGAGCTGTACACCTTTTGGGCACTGGAATGCGCCTCAAAAGGTCTTGCGAGTGAGTCCCATGCCCACTGCTCACACTATCCGACTCCTCCGTTTCCTTTAGTCGCATGGCAGACCATGCGAACGATAGGTTTGGCTAATATAGCAAATTAGTCTTAAAATGCATATCGCCTACGACTCCCCCGTAAATATACCCATACCACCTGTACTGATTTGCTATAATTACTGAATGAAAATCGCAACATACAATCTTAGAAATCTTTTTGCAGCGGGACATCGCGATGGTTACGATAGCCAACTTTTGGTTACACAAGAATTCGTTGATAAGGTCGTCGGTAATTTGAGTAAAACTATTTCACAGATAGCACCTGACATATTGCTCGCGCAAGAAGTGGGTTCAGAAAAAGTTTTTAACGATCTGGCAAAACGATCAGGGTCTCTATATCAAACATTCGTAGGTACCCCCGATACTCGTGGCATCGCAAACGCGGCACTATTTAATACACACATAGAAACCTCCTCCCTACCTGACATCAACGGCTTCCCTGTTTTCATAGAGGGGCAGGAAGATATTGTTTCCAAAAGCATCAGTAAATATCGTGAAACTGTTTATCTGAAAACAACCTACAATTCCCTTCCGCTACATATCTTCGGAGTCCACCTAAAAGCATCTGTACCAATGCCGATGAGAAACAAGGCTGGTGGGAAGATGCCGATAGTTACTCAGCGCGAGGCGGGAGATGCCATGATACGCACAACTATCTATAAGCTTGCACAGGCACGCGAGTTGCGTGAGCTTGTCGATGAACTTTTCCTCGCCGAGCCACAGGCGCAGATAATCGTGCTTGGCGACTTCAATGAAACGGAATTTACACAGGTACTTCGTATGATAAAAGGCGAACTTGCAAGTGCTGAAGCAACTCAGCTCACGAATCTTTGTGAACAGATTCCCGAAGCAAAGCGATTCTCCTACATGGGTTATGGTAGTGCGCGTTTACTTGATCACATACTAGTCTCGCCATCACTCAAAGACAATGTTACAAAGATTGAGATATTGAACGATGCACTTGTCGATCAGTCAGGCTATCCAGAGAGCCAATTCTTCCAAAGTGACCACGCCCCCGTTGTTGTAACTCTCAAATAATATGCAAGAACTTCGCAACATGACTCTTGTTTTCTTGGTGAAGCGTTCAGGTGAGGGCAGCATTACTCATATTTGTCTCGCAATGAAAAAGCGTGGCTTTGGTGTTGGGAAGATAAACGGTGTGGGTGGAAAAGTCGAGGATGACGAGACGATCGAGGAAGCTGCGATACGTGAGGCCAACGAAGAGGCAGGCGTCACATTAAACGAATTCAGTAAATGCGCAGTGCTTGAATTTTATTTTTCGCATAACCCCACATGGAATCAACTCGTGCACGTGTATTTGTGTGAAGAGTGGGAGAACGAGCCTACTGAAAGTGAGGAGATGAAACCCGAGTGGTATGAGGTAGCGCTTATTCCCTACTCTTCAATGTGGCCTGACGATAAGTTCTGGATACCCTACGTACTCGACGGCAAGCTTGTTAAGGCAGAGTTTACTTTTGCAGAAAGTGACATTATCACTTCGCAGGAAGTAAACATTGTCGATAGTCTTTGAGCTTTTGGGGATCTTATGCGACAGGAGGCATTGGGGCAACTTGCGCAGGCGGCGTCTTATGGAAATTCACATAGACTACTATCAACAAAAGAATAGTCGAGAAGAACGGGATACCTCCCCCTATAGGAAGTAGCGACAACGCAAGTCCGACGATGAGCGGCAATGTAGTTGCGTGTAGACAGATGCGGTAGGAAGTTCCATATGTGAAGTTCTGCTTCATGAGCTTACCCATGAGCCACACGATAAGTGCACCAAAGAGAAGATAGAGCAGGTTGAGTGCAAACGACAAGAGCATTGCGACGAATACGACGAGCACAAGAATTGGTGCGACAAATTTAAAGTATGGCTGCACGGCTTTCATAAAACTCTGAACAGAAGACTCATTGATCATATATGTCACCTGCGGACCGAATTTATAAATGCGTATTCCACCATTACCATCACCTGCAATAAGATACTCTTTTGATATCCAGAAGCCAGCCTTATATGCTTTGAATTGCTCAACAGAAACTTGCGCGTGAGTGTCGATGACCACGAGGTATTGTGGATCGGTTGCAGTTGCCACGTGATCACGCATTATCTTGGGCATCGCAAGATAGTACGGCTCGGAGACATTGGTGCTCACTTCGCCTTTGTCGATACGTACTTCGAGCAGATCGGGGTAGTATGCAATGATATTTCTTGAAAGATCATTCAAGGTGGTGTTCACCGTGGGAACTAAAGGTATCGTCGAAAAGATGGTCATAAAAACCGCCAAAAGCATGGCAAAACTCCAATAATATTTCCATGAATAAGAAGCAGGCCTGGTGAGTAATTCGCGGTAGTACTCAGGATTAAAGATGCTTTTTTGAATATGCTCGATGAATTGTTGCATTTGCATAAGTATATCATGCATATCTACTACGAAAACAAGCCGCGACATTTTTCGGAAAAAAACGGACTGCCTTTGTAGAGGCGTCTGTTGAATCAAGTATATTGCCTCTGCCATTCGGCCTCCTGTCTCACGAGAAGCTTTTTTGCATCTTTTGGGTGTGCCATGATGACTGCGACTGCGCGCTCCATGCGTATCATATTCTCACCGCTCCCTTGCGAACCTTTGGCAAGTATGACATCGTCGGTCTTAATTTTATCTTTGAGCCACTCACCCGCCTCTTTTGAATTCATGAATTGGTGGATCTTTCCCTCTTGCAGCCCTGCAGTTTTTGCCGCTTCTGCTATACCCTTCGCACGCTTTCCTACCGTTACAAGTTCGTCAACAAAGCTGCCGGCGAATCTGCCCAATTTCCAATGTTCTTCTTCGCTGTATTTACCGAGCTCGAGCATGTCGCCGAGCAAGGCGATGCGATGATTTGCAGGAATATTTTTGAGCGTTTCGAGTGCCGCCTCAAGTGCGACTGGTGAAGAATTGTATGTGTCATCGATGATGGTGCTTCCGCCCCACCCTGAGATAATGCGCATTCGCCCGGGGGGCGATGGAAGCATACTGAGCGATTGGGTCATTTCAACGAGCGTGCGGCTCTGTGCAAGTCCAACTGCAAGTGAGGCGAGTGCTGCCATGCAAGGCTGTATACCCAGTACGCCAAATAGTCGTACGGGAAGTTGTGCACCCTGCCAATCAACATCGAACGTCATACCAACGGGAATTTTTCTCCCCTCTTTCTCTTCGTAGTGGACTTCGATATTACTTCCTCGAACTTGTGCCGTGGGAGCGAAACCATAAGTGAGCATGCGTGCACGAGTGTCACCAACTAAAGAAATAACACTCGTATCATCTGCATTCGCAACAAAAACCCCACTATCTTTAAGTGACTTTACAAGCTCAGCCTTCTCTTTCTTCACATCTTCTGGTGAGTCAAAATATTCAACGTGCACAGGTCTATCAGGCAGACTTGTGACTACTGCGATGTCGGGCTTCAACCACTTACACACGCTCTTTATGTCTCCTGGGTGATCAGCACCCACCTCAAGCACAAGCACTTTGGGATATGCGCTAGGAAGAATCACCAACAATGCGCCTTTGAAAATGTTTACTATCCATGCCATGGGGTCTCTCCATGCATTCTCGAGCCCAAGGATAGTCAAGGGGATTCCGAGATCACTGTTGAAACTTTTTTGGCTTTTGCGTACACGTGAAGTGTCTCGCTCATTTGGCGGATTCAAAACCTGATAGATAGCATCTTTGGTCGAGGTCTTACCGACACTGCCGGTGATGGCGATGATAAATGGCTTGTGGCGCAAGAGCACTAATTTTGCCTCCCACGTGAGAATGAGTACGATGATATTTTTTAAGAATCCGAGCATATATTCATCTTAGCTTATTTTTGTGATACTTACCTTTTTGCAACAGAATTCAGACCCACTGGACTAAGTGTGCTTTGGTGCACTTCTCCTCTGCCGACGCGATCAGGAGGGATGCCATAGTAATGCAAAAGGAATTTGGTGAGGCGAATGAAAGGCATTGTCAAAGTATGTGAGGCGAACTTTGCGCCATTCTTCGGATAATAAGTATACATAAAAATGATGAACTTGGGATCGTATGCGGGAAAATATCCAAAGAAAGTGTGCAGGTAACGATCGTCATAATAACCCCCACCTCTTGGGTCGGCTATCTGGGCGGTGCCCGTCTTTGCGGCAATTGAATACTCTGGGATCATGACAGACCCACCAAGTAACGCCTTGTCGACTACAGTAACAAGCATGCGGCTGATGCGTTCAGAAGTTTCTTTCTTAAGGACTTGTTCGGGAGGGTTCTGTGTCATCTTCTTAACAGTGCCCGAGGTATAGCGGATCTCGTCGACAACATGTGGACTGACTGTCATGCCGCCATTCCCGAGTGTTGCGAGTGCCGCAGTCATGTTGATAGGCGACAATGCGATACCTTGCCCGAAAGAGGCAGTGGCATATTCAATATCACGCTTGGATTTGAGGTTCGCCATAAGCCCCTGACGCTCACCCGGAAGATCAATGCCCGTCTCGTCACCCATATGAAATTTATTGAGCATATAATCAGCAAAAACCTGATTGGTAAGCCTTGATACAATGAAGGCTACGCCGGTGTTGAGTGAATCATTCAATATCTTCTGCATGGTCGTACCCGGTCCACGCCCGCGGCCATCATAGTTGGAAAAGGTCTTGTTATTAAGCGTCATATGCCCGAGATCGTTGTATGTAGTGCTCTCGCTAATGACCCCCGTATCGAGACCCGCTGCGACGGTGAGTGGCTTCACAATGGAACCCATTTCATACACATCTTGTAGGCTTGGATTTGCAAATACGCTTTGATCTTTGACCTTGCCGTACTCATTGAGATTAAAAGATGGATTAATTGCCATAGCGTAAATTGCGCCAGTTTTTGGATCCATAATGATGCCGCCAGTCTCATCTGAATGCCATTCATCCATCACCGTTTGCAACTCTGTCTCGAGGTACCCTTGTACGGTTGGCTCAATAGTAAGCACAAGGTCTCCACCGTTCTCTTTGCTTCGGTCAAAAAGCGTATCACTAATATTGGAAAAAAGTTCCGCAAAAAAGTTCACGTACAGATTCTCAGAATTACGTGTCAAGACGTCATTGTAATATGACTCTAGTCCATAGCGTCCAACGAGCTGATCACCTTTATACCCAACAAAGCCTATCACCTGCGCAGCGAGTGAGGCTGCGGGATAATACCGCCATGTTTGTCTGAATATCTGTACACCAGGAAGCTTCTTTGCCTTGAGGATTGTAGCAGCGTCATCTGAGACCCGCTCTGCCACCTGCTCGTAAGGATCATCTTTTTTCATGGCTTTTGTGATGAACTCCGCATGGTCAAGCTTTGTCACTTGCGATATCGAGCGATAAGTTTCCTCGGGGTCAGTTATGGTCTTTGGATCAATTGCGATGACATAGCCACTGCCAACGGTTGCGGCAGACACAAGCTTTCCGTCCTTCGCTTTAAAATAAATACTGCCTCTATCATAGAGGTTGGGTAACGTCGCCACATACTGGGAATCAGCTTCATGGGCGAAGTCTTTCCCATGCACTATTTGCAGATAATACAGTCGCGTAATAAAAAGCGCTGCAAATATGGTCATGATAGCGGCGATAATGCGCAAGCGGTTACGTTCCTTGGGATTCATTTAATGAAGAGCTATAAGTAGCTCAAATTTTCCTCCTAAATGTTTTTGGATCTCCATATACCGCATTATATTCTATAAGCGAGTTGAGTCCTAGATGGACTATTACTCTCTATTATAACCTGTTCGTAATGTAAGGGTCTTCTCAGGTGATCCTGTGCTCAGGTACTTTGGAACAGAAATGTCAGCAAAGCCGCGTTCGTGAGCAAGCGCAAGATCAATATATTTATCTAGGGTGACATATTCTGACTCAAGCATCGATAAGTGTGAATAAATTTTGTTTGATTGTGATTCTGCGCCCTTTCTTTCGACAACAGCAAAAACTGACATACTTAAAAAGTAAACGTAGACAGTAAGTGACATGACCAAAAACATAACGAATCCCCAAAAGATACGTCGGTCATATTCTTCAAATTGTAAGAGTACTGTCTTTATCATAAAAATTAGAATGTGCGCACAAACTAGAGACTGATACGAATACGTTCGCGTATGATAAAGAACTTACTGCGTTCAGCAACACGCTTTTCTGGTCGTGAACGTACGGCGATGGGTACATGGTGATCGATCGTGGCCCTATAGGTAATCATTAATTTTTTCATAATATTAAACTATTTCTTACGCCTGCTTCATTTTGTGCGATCTTTACTGTTGTCGTCTGTGGGGTAGTGAAGCAGTAGACTACTACAGCCATCCCGACCTCCTACAGAGGCAGTACACCTTTTGGATCTTTAAGAAAAGCTCTCAAAAGGTCTTGCGGTATGGGTCCCATGCCCATACCTCACTCCTCGATTGCAGCCAGTAAATTTCTTCCTAAACTGAAGCGCATTAACGTAATAATAAATTTGTTAAGCTTATAATTTTTCAATGACTCGTAATTTTGCGCTTCGTGCGCGAGTATTTGCTTCCACTTCCTCGTCAGTTGGTATCGTTGGTTTTTTCGTGATAGCCTTCGCCCTGTCTTCATCCACAAATGACCTGAAGAGCTGCTTTACCTGTCGGTCTTCGATACTATGAAAGCTGATGACTGCTATTCGTCGCCCTCTACCTAGTGCCTCAAATGCGCTCGTGATGCCACTGGTGATAGCTCCCAATTCGTCGTTCACTGCCATACGCAAAGCTTGGAATGTTCGCGTGGCAAAGTGGGTCCGACCGAAGTGATAACGAGTCGGTGTATTGTCGTGGATAACCTCCACAAGTTGACTGGTTCGCTTGAGCGGACCCACTCCCCTCGCTTTGATGATTCCTCTTGCGATCGAACGTGCATAGCGTTCTTCACCGAATCCCTTCAATATGACGGTGATCGATTCTTCACTCCAGCTGTTTACAATACTTTCTGCGGTGACATCTCCCTCTTCGGGCTTTTCCTTGAATGTCATCCAAAGTGGTTCATCGCGCTTGAATGAGAATCCTCTGCCTGAGCTTTCGAGTTGTGTACTCGAAAGACCAAGGTCAAACAATGCACCATCGATACTTGTTACACTGAGTTCAGCTAAAGCTTCATCGATATTACGGAAATTTTGATTGACCAGTGTAAATGTCGTGAGTTGCCCTAGTTTCTCTGTGAGCTCTACTGTAAAGACTGCCTTGTCAGCATCGAAGCTGATGAGACGACCACCACTCCCAACCAATTCGGCGATGCGGCAACTATGTCCACCCGCTCCGAACGTTGCGTCGAGTACAGTCATGCCCTTACTAAGAGCCAAGGATCCGATACTTTCATTTAAAAGAACACTTGTATGCGTCATGGATGTAATTTTTTCGAATGACTCGCATCGGTCATTCGTCACTTGCTAAGAACTTTTCTCAACGAGTGACGAAGTA
>JAYTUL010000046.1:0-7290 GCA_043744555.1 bacterium
GTAGCGCATGATATTCCTTTCAGGAAAAAGTCGAGGAACAGATTGAGCAAACGCTAACACGATTGCCAGTGTTTGCAAAGGATAGAAAAGGATCGGCGCTTGCCGATCCTCTGTTAATGCTGCTTGAGATATTCCATCAATATCTGATGATGGTCAAATGCAAATCTTTCTTTCGAAAGTTTTCTTAATGCGTGCGTAGTGAAAAGCAGAACCTCGGTATGACCTGCCTCATTGCGGACCACTCCGGTAGCATGCCCCACGTAGACGCGAGTCTTACTCATGTCATATCTCGGATCGCGTTTTGATCCCGAACGTTTTGTGAAAAATCGCAGCGACTCTACGACAAGCCCGGTTTCTTCTTTCAACTCTCGAACCGCAGTTCTCTTGGGACGCTCGCCTAACTCGACGTGTCCTCCGGGCAGCGCTAGGCCATAAGGGAATTTTTTTCTTTCGATGAGGACAATTTTTCCTTTGTATGAGGCGATTACATCGGCGGTCGAAACAACTGGACGAGCTAGCTTATTCATCGCCGTACGTGATGAGCGCATGCACATCACTCCCGAACACCTTGCGTCCTTCGAGGAATCCAAGCTCCATTACCGTCGCGAGTCCTGCCACATTTGCGCCGCAAGCCTCTATCAACTCTCTGCCTGCACGCGCAGTCCCCCCGGTCGCGAGTACGTCATCGACGAGTAGGACGAGGTCAGTATTTGAAACCGCATTTTTTTGCATCTCAATGACATCACTGCCATATTCGAGACCATATGATAGCGAGAGAGTGTCACCGGGCAATTTTCCCTTTTTGCGGAGCATAAAGAATGGAAGTCCCATTTCAAGCGCAAGTGCTGAAGCAAAGATGAATCCACGCGCATCGAATGCACCGATCTTTGTAATACCTTCGCCCTCCCATGCAGCTTTCATTTGCCGAATTGTTTCTTTGAAAGCCTTGGGGTCAGCAAGAAGCGGACTCATGTCGCGGAAAATAATTCCTTGTTTGGGAAAGTCGGGGACAAGAGCGATAAAGTTTTTGAGTTCCATGATGTTCCTTTCAGGGTTAAGCAGATAAACGAATCGTAACAAGAGTGCCGGTTTCTCACAACCGGCACAAAGTCAAACTATCAGCCAAGCTAATTTCTAGTCGCGATACGACCATTCTTTCTTCTTATCAGCTTCGGCCTTCACCCGAAGTGGGATAGAGGCAGGTGGCAAATAAAGGCAACTTCCGCACACAGGACAAACTAGTGAGTACCTGGCGGGTAATGAATCGTAGACAGCACTCACGTCTCCTTCTTCGATAAGAAGATTCGTGCCGTATTCCTTTTCGGAACACATCACTTCCATCGACCAGGGAATTTTCCACTTACCTATTTCAAGTACTTTCATGTGAACTCCTTCGTATTCAGTTTTCAAACAACAATCATCCGTGGTCACTGTATCAATGAAATATGCTTAAGTCAGAAAAAGTATCTATATATGTACTGTTTTCCAATACATACTGATTTTATGTGTTTAAAACATTGATATTTTTAATAAAAATATGTACTATAAATAGTACAATATGGATAAACTCAAACAATTACTTACCGCACTTGGTCTTGATGAGCAGGCGATACGCGTGTACACGCATCTCTTTAATGTGGGAGAGTCTAGCGTGATAGATATGGCTCTCGCTCTCGCGCTTCACCGTCCACGCTTGTATCAGATCATAGATGTTTTGATGGAACGCGGGCTTGTTATTGCGGTAACGAGTGGCAAGAGGAAAAAGTATATGGCAGCCCCACCTGAGCGCGTTGGCGACATATTTACAGAACTTTCGAAAGAAATGAATGATGCATTGCCACAATTGAGTCGTGAGTATCGCCGCTCGAAAGAGAAGCCCGTCATCGTGCACTACGAAGGAAAGGCAGGTGTCACAAGTGTGTTTGCTGATCTCGTTAAAAGCAGCAAGCGCGGCGAGACGTTTTATCGCTATAGTTCCGAAAAGGATCTTGCGCATACGAACACCTATCTTCCTCGTGACTATCGTAAAATCCGTGATGAAAAAAAGCTCGAGAGGTTCGTGATAACTTCCCCACGCGTAGGCAAAGGCAAGAAGTCGCGTATGGAGCGCGCGATGAAATATATTCCCGAAGGCTTCGACCTGTTTGATCAAGATGTCATCGAGCTTATCTACGCAAATAAGGTTGCCTTCATCGACCTCAACACCGACAACAGTTTTGTCATTGAAAGCGCGCCGCTTGCGGACTTTCATAAGAAACTCTTTCGTTTGCTCTATCAAAAGCTTTAACTACATTTTGATTGCCAATAGAGAGGTAGTCACTTACTCTTTAGGGAATGCCATTTATAGAAATATATGGGTGGATAAAGAAGCACCCGCTCCTTACGCTCATAATTTTGTTGTGCGCAAGTGATGTAGCCATCCTCAGTGTATATCTGCGGCATCAACCTGGAGTACTCACCGTCGCATTCCTCGATGTTGGACAAGGCGACGCTGTTTATATCGAAGCTCCAAATGGCAATCAAATGCTTTATGATGCAGGACCTCCTTCGGGAGCAGTCTTGCGCGCGCTTGGAGACGTGATGCCGTTTTATGATCGCTCAATTGACGTCGCGGTATTTTCTCACCCTGACATGGACCACATCGGTGGATTTGTTGATGTGTTCGATCGATATAAGGTCGACGTGATGCTTGAACCGGGGGCAAGTTCGACGAATGGTGTCTACGATGAAGCTGAGCGCGTTATCAGAGCGCATCACCTCACACGTATCATCGCCCGTCGTGGTATGCGCGTTGACCTTGGTGGCGGAGTAGCTGCAGATATTCTTTATCCCGATCATGACATGACGAATGCTGAGACCAATAGCGCCTCTATTGTGATGCGCATTCATTATGGAAGCACCTCCTTTCTTTTGTCAGGTGACTTGCCTATCAAGCAGGAGAATTATGTAGTCGGACTAAGTGGGCAAGAGTTGCATGCGCAAGTACTCAAGCTCGGACATCATGGCTCGCATACTTCCTCAGGGGAGTTGTGGCTCGAGACTGTTCACCCCGACATCGCAGTCGCGTCTGCAGGACTTAATAATCGTTACGGACATCCACATAAGGACACCCTGCTGCTTTTAGATAGTCTAAATATTCCTTACCTCGTCACATTCAAAGAGGGAACCATTCGTTTCGAAAGCAACGGAATAAAAGTAACGAGAAAATAATATTGACAATTTTAAATATTTATGTTTATACTACATATAGTAACCAGTCCATCGGGAGTATGAAATGAAAACTATAGTTCTGTCCGCAGGAACACGGAGCCTCATGGCAAAAGAAGAGATACTTTGTGCATTACGTCATGTTGTCGCCGCAACAAACAAGGAACGCGAAGACATCACCCTTAGCTTCATCGAGCATTGTGTACTACGCAGTCCTCTAGAGTCTCTGCGAGCACGAGATACGATGAGATTCTTCTTCTGGTATTCGTTCGAGCAGTATTCGCTCGGTCGGATCACTCCAGAAAACTTTGTCGTGACCACCTATCCCGTATTCGTTCGTTTTTGTGAAGGTGTGCCACGTGAAAGTACGACCGAAGATATAAAGATTATAAGACTCATAAATGCAGTTCTTTATTCTAGGGAGCGCGACCCGCTCGCACGCACCCTCTCACCTATCTAAGTTTTCGAGAGCCCCACACGGACTCTCTTTCATTTGGGTGATGCAAAGGTACTGAACCATTACGGTGGGGTTGACAAAATCATTCTAAAATGAGATAATCTATTTAGTTTTTTGTTGCGGGATTTCCCCGCTTTCACATTGAAAGGAAGCCATCATGACAGTAGTGCATGCTCTTGGTCATCTAGGACCAGACGTTAGTGTTGTTCAGGTGCAGTTACGAGGTAAAGGAGGTCTGCCCACAAAAGCGTGGCATCAGGCACCGTGGATCGGTGACAAGAATGCTGCACACGGACACGGATCGACGCAGACAACGGGTAAGATGTTTGTTGCCGAATCAGAGCGCGAGACGAGCTTCGTGGGTTTCACGGACGCGCTCAAGCTTCATGGATACACCCTGGTTCACGTCGGCAAGCGTGTGGTGAATACCGAAGACGGCAAAACGCAGCATGTCCTGCGCTATACCTTCGGGACGATTCCGCGCAAAGAGAAGCATCTTCACCTCCACTGCCAAGAGCTCACTCGCGAGTTCGAAGCCTATGCAGCAGAAGCATTGTGGAATGTGCAAGCGTTTCGCAACCCCTACTATCGCGCTGGCAACGTTGTCGAAGGACAGCGGGTCATCACTATCGACATCAACGCGCGCAAGCCGCTCTTTGAAATGAAGGAAGGCAAGCTCGAGCCGGTGGCGGTATGGTCCGGTGGACGTGACAAGATGGGCAAGGGCGTCGGCAAAAAGGTGCGGCTTACGCCAAAGGCGTTCTTGGGCGTTAGTAAAGAGGGCGAAATTGCTATCTTAGTCAACAAAGTCGTCGACATCGAGACACCTAACAAAGATGTTCCTACAACCGAGAGAGAGGCAGATTCCAATCGAAAAGTTTGGTCACATGCACTCCGTGAAGAGGACGCACTCCGCGCCGTTTTAGGCGTCTGAGTACGCGTTCTTTGGCCGCACCTATGGTGCGGCCGTTTTCTTTTCTAAGTATGAAGCAATAACAAAACAACCGCCGAAAGGTGGATGTTTCAGCTTTTATTTTTTCGAGAGTTCGAGGTGCTTGTTGCCTTTGATACAGCGTGTGCAGATCTTAATGCGTCCGCCACCGGTTGACTTAGGTAGCGCTACCCATTGAAGGTTGGGGTACTTGCGCGTATCACCGCTTGGGTTGAATTTGGTTGCACGGATGCGATTCGAATAGCCGCCAGCCATGCGGGTTCCTTTCGAGCAAATTACACACATATTACTTGATGCCATATATTTTGGGTGACTCCCTTAGTTGGGGGTTCAGTGAGTCGCATGCTATCATGGGTCCTAACACTATGCAAGATGTTGACCTTATACAAGCTATTTTCTCTATCGCAGTACTGGTGTTTTCGGTCGTCGCGCATGAGATATCCCACGGATATATGGCGCAATACCTCGGTGACCCAACCGCACGCCTCGCTGGTCGCCTAACCATGAACCCCGTTAAGCATATCGACCCGGTAGGCTCACTCTTGGTGCCCGTCGTCACATCCCTTATCCCTGGCGGATTTATCTTTGGTTGGGCAAAACCGGTTCCCTACAATCCCTACAATCTCAGGGACCAAAAGTGGGGCGACGCAAAAGTGGCCCTTGCTGGGCCATTCATGAATCTCGCAATAGCTTTTGTATTCGCCATGTTTATGCGTTTCGGGGGTGAGTTATTTACCGGTGCGATGCGCAGTATTATGCATTTAATAGTGCTGATAAACATCATTTTGGGAGTTTTTAATCTCGTCCCTATACCACCACTAGATGGCTCTAAGGTCTTACTTAACTCCCTGCCACTGCGCTATCGCTATATTGGAGAGTATCTCGAGCGTTATTCACTCGTGCTCATACTCATTTTTGCCTTCTTTTTGTGGGGATATTTCCTCCCTATTGTCTTTTTCATCTACCAACTTTTCATGGGCATGCCGCTATAGCCTGAGGCCTAGGCTTTTCTTGCTTTTTTGACCCCACTGTATTAGAGTATCTGAACTCGTTGCTGATTTTCGTTTTAAAAGTGTGTACCGCAAAAAGGGAAGTGCATGGCTGCATATTCCTGCTTTGAACCGAAAAATAGCGACAAGTAAAAGTTTTGTAAAATTACAAAAAATTCATGCCAACAATAAATCAACTCATCAAAAAGAATCGCAAGATCATTCGCCCAAAATCAAAGGCGATTGCACTTGGTCGTGGTTTCAACTCTATCCAAAATCGTCCGATCTTCTACAATTCACCATTCAAGCGTGGTGTGTGTACAAAGGTGACGACAATGACGCCTCGCAAGCCAAACTCCGCTATTCGTAAGGTTGCACGTGTGCGCCTTACTAACGGCATGGAGATCACGGCCTACATCCCCGGCGAAGGACATAAACTTCAGGAGCACTCTGTTGTTATCGTCCGTGGTGGACGTGTGAAGGACGTAGGACTTCGTTATACAATAGTTCGCGGTCGCCTTGATGCAGCGGGGGTAGATAAGCGTAAGCAGGGGCGCAGCCTCTACGGTTCCAAACGCGCCGAAGCCAAGAAGTAATTCCACATTTGGCGTACTGCTTGTCTTTCCCTCGATGAGTTTGGCCGACTTACTACGAAGTAAGCCTTACCAAACATCATCTCGGTGCAAGACTTCGCATTACATCCAAATCTGAAATTACTCCAATTCATCACCATTTAAGTTTTTCAAGTCATTACAGAATAATAATCGCCGGAGTACCGTGACTTGCGGGAAAAACCGACGAAATAAATCACTACTATGCGCAGACCAGTAAAAAATCGAAATATCCGCCAGCCTGACCTTAAGTACAGCTCACTTGAGATATCTACACTTGTTAACTACGTTATGTTTTCAGGTAAGAAGACCGTAGCCGAAGCAGTCGTCTACGATGCAATGGATCACATCAAGAATATCCTTAAGGTTGAAGATCCAATGGAGACATACAAGGCAGCATTAAGGAATGCTGGACCACTTATGGAAATTCGCTCTCGTCGCGTGGGTGGTGCGAATTACCAAGTTCCTCGCGAGGTTCGTCCTGAACGCCGCACTTTTCTAGCGCTGCGCTGGATCATCGATGCCGCTCGCTCAAAGAAGGGCGCTCCGATGGCCAAGAAGCTTGCCGATGAGATCATTGCCGCCTCAAAAGGTGAAGGAGAAGCAATTAAGAAGCGCGAGAACGTGCATAAGATGGCTGATGCGAACAAGGCCTTCGCTCACTTCGCCTGGTAATTTTTGCGGCCTTTTCGGTGCCCTTCAAATTTTTTCTCGCCGAAAGGTTTGGAAGCAGTATCACTCATACAGCTTCTCAAACACATTCGTTGCGAAAAATGCAAATTGCGACCTGAATTTCCACGACCGAAGGAAGATGGAAATGGAAGTATTCAGCGTGGTGCATCCAAAAATCTTCAGAAAAAACATTAATTCTTTTTTTAGAGAATCGCTTTGTCGGTCGCATAAAATTTCCCACAAGCAGTACTAATGTACAGCATGTGGGGAATTTTATTTACCTTCTCGCGCTTCATGTAAAAACAGGCATAAGGTACATAAATCGAGTCTTTTTTAAGGTAGCTTTTTCTTCTTCGGAGCGATCGTCGAAGCAAGGAAAATGGCACACAATACTTTGCGAAG
>JAYTUL010000047.1:0-7261 GCA_043744555.1 bacterium
ATGCACTCATTGTACACTGGGGAACCAACGGTTTCCCAGGCCCTTCCTTAGCGGAAACCCCCCGGCAGAGCCGAGGGGTATATGCTGCGCTAATAAAACTTAAAAGTAGGGTGATCCCTCTCAGACTCATATGGTCGAGCAAGATGAAACCTGTGCCTATCGAACCCACCGTCGCACCGAGGATATTCGCCGCATAAATATGACTCACCGATCTCCCCGCCCTTATATCAGGAAGGACTCCCGCATGCATAAGCAGAGGGAACAACATTCCAAGCGGAAACGCCAAGGCAACGGTTGCAATGAAAAGGAATACCCCTAATCCTGCCTGTGCCATCAGCCCAGCAGAAGCAAATACCAACGAGATCGCAATACCGGAAATGAACATGATACCCGAGGCTTTCTGCTGCAATATTCTAGGATCAGTGATGTCGTTTTGTCCCATCGCGCGCGCAATAGCTAGTGAGCCGAATGCGATACCAAAAAGAAAGAACGTTAGACCTATGGGAAATGAAAATGCTCTTCCGAAATTAGAAAGGAAAAGTACGCGAAACCAAAGTATCTCTATAGAAAGTGAGATGAAACCTGAGCAAAATGAAAGTATTCCTGCAAATAAATGGGAGTGTGAAAGCTTTTTACCTGCATCACTTTCAGAAACCACGCTTTCCGGTAATATTTCCGTCATATCATTCTCGGAAGCAAAAAGTGGTGAGAGCTTTAGGAAAATAAAGGACACTAAGACGACGAATATATTGAGAAGTACCGCAACGACTATTGCATCGTGCTGGCCAAAACCGTTTACAAATAAAAATATGGAGCCCAAAGAAGCGCATGCCGAACCGAGCGTGTTCACAAAATATAAATTTCCGACAGAAACACCGACGTTCTTAAGTCTTGAAATAAGCGCATTGGCAAGGATAGGCAAAGTCGCCCCCATCGCTATCGTCGGGAGAATGATGAGTAAAAATGCACAAACACCGGCTCCGAAAAGTCCAAACTGCGTAGATATCCTCCCGACCAGATCAAAAAGGTCGAGTGAAAAGAAACCGAATAGAGCAATGAAAGATTCAATAATGGCGAAAAGGTAGAAGGGTGAGAGCTTGAAACGAAGTGCTACTTCGCCGCCCAAAAGCGAGCCGAAACCAAGTCCGAACATATATGCCCCTACGATGATACCGACCGATTCGGCATAAGAACCGTAGATCGTTGCAAGGTGATGATGCCAAATGATCTGATACAAAAGTGCTGGTGCACCAGAGATAAAAAAAGTCCAAGAATACCCCATTTCATAACCAGAAGAGGCTGCCTAATAATTATCATGATAACATAACATTTGCAGACCTAACAACATGTTATCATTAATACGTTATATGAGAAGCAAGATCACCACTTTTCTTTCCAAACTTCCTGTTGAAACTTATGTCATACTTCTTACGGGATCATTGATCTTTGTGAGTGTTTTTACTATCGACACAATCACTCATCGTTGGGGACTCGATATTGATCCCAGAAATCTATTGAAAGGGCCATTATTCGGATCGGGACTATTGCGCCAATCGAGCGTCGCACTTACAATATATGGCGGATTACTTCTGATTAAATATTTACTATCAAAGAACGAAGCAGGATATCGCGGGATAAAGCGCGCATTATCTGACCCTGATTTTTTCAAAATCGCAAAAAGTGTTTTGTTTTGGTTCCTTGTTTCAAGTGCCTTCGTTTTTGGAACATCGGCAATGCTCAATGTACTCTTTCGTAGTTTCTCGTATGAGCATATGGGCAAAGCATCTGAGCAGTTGATGCATTGGGATAAAATTTTATTTGGGATTCATCCGTCATTTTATCTGCATACCCTAGCTATCCCCTTATGGTTACAGCTCGGCTTTGTCTACGCATATGCTTATCTTCCAGTACTGCTTGCGACACTACTGGCCATTCTTTTTTGTACCTACGAGCGGCTGTTCCGAATCGTTTTTCTTTCTCTTGCACTTTCTGCATTTTTTTCTATGCCTTTTTGGATCGCATACCCGGGAATTCCACCGCATGAAATGTACCAACTAAACGTTTTTAAACACGCCCAATTCACCGAAGTGAGTAGTATTGAGTTAAATGATATGAAGATACAACCTCGCATTAAGGCAACGATGGATGTAATAGAGCTCATGTGGATAGATCAGGAAGGAAAATCTTTTGGAGTATCTTCATTTCCGAGCACTCACATTATTTGGGCAACGATCATCTTTTATGCAATGTTCCAGATACGCTGGTGGTTAGGCTTATTATTTTTTCCTTATTACGCGTTAAATTTTGTTGCCACAATGTTTTTACTCGAACACTATGCGGTAGACACATTACTCGGTGTCATAATAAGCATCGCAGCAATTTTTTGTGCACATAAACTACTCAACAGTGAAAAAAAATACTTTAAGGATGACTATGGCCTTCTTTCAATCTTCAAGACCATGAATATCAGAGAACAAACAAGAAAATTGCTGTTCAAGTAATACTATCTTTCAACAACTCTTCGGCAACAGGCTTGCGCACGCCTGTTGGCTTTGAAAGCGACCTAAATTTTAATGACCGAAGGGTGCGGTGTGGGCAAGTGACCCAGAGCGCAAGACTCATTGAGGGCTTTTGCAAAAAGATCCAATAAGTGGATAGATCCTGTAAGGAGATAAAATTGGAAGTGCACTGGAATTCCTATTCCATGGGCCGATCTAATTTTCTTGTCCGGTACCCTGCCTTAGAAAATGGAAGTACAGGGGGTGTTGGGGTGCCCTTTCAGATGGTGCCTGTGGTTAATTGGGGATAGCACAAGGTATCGCTCGTCTGTATCATGATTGATTTCAGTAATACTCGCACACATTGCAAGGTGTCAAAAATGAGCGAATGATAAAGTTTATCAAGTGATTTTTACGATACAAAGCAAGAGTATCATTTCGAAAGAAACCCCTCGATCATTATTTGAAGTGTTACTTTTATACTCACTCAGCTTCTTAGAAGACTTGAGTTATTTTTTATTCCACTTATTCATTGCCTCATCAGTTGTAAGCGTGAGCAATTCTTTAAGCACGACAACCATATCCCCCATGGATTTTTCCAGTAACAATTTTTCTTCACTCGAAAATTTACCCAACACAAATGAAGCGACAGCATCCTCCCCTTTTGGTTTTTCTTTTACCCCATTTACTACTGGGAGAACCCCAATGCGAAGGCGGAGGAATTCTTTAGTCCGTAGTGTTTCATTTATAGACTTAATGCCATTATGTCCGCCGTCGCCTCTATCCCATGAGATCTTCCAACTCCCGAGCGCAAGATCAATATCGTCATGAACGACAATTAGGCGGAGTGCGTCATCGGGATTCTTAATAAAATGCTTAACTCCGGCCCCGGAAAGGTTCATATACGTCTCTGGTTCAATGAGCATTGTCTCTACACCATCAACCGTGCCCTTAGACACAAGTGCATCAGAGGTCTTTTTATATTGCCAATCGGGTAAATGATTTTGTGTACGGAATAATTCGAGTAGCATTCGACCTGCATTATGGCGGGTTCCTGCGTACTCGCCCCCAGGATTTCCCAGTCCGACGATCATCCTGCTTCGTATACTTGTGCTCATGCTTGGAATCTTAGAGAGATTATTCGCTCGCGTCAATTATATTTCATTCTCTAAAATAAAATATCAAATTTACTTGAGAGTGAATTAAAAATAGTACGATAATTTTTTATGTCGCATTTTCGCTACTGTTATTCACGTCATATATTTCTTTGACACGAAAAGATGTCTTGTGTCAATCGATTTTATGCGGTAATATGAAGCGCAAATGAATTTCACTCCTAAGAATTTCGCGAACGAAAGACCAGTAGACCTTCGCAATACGACCGCCACAAGCGAAACTCCGAAAAATGAGAACACCAGAGATGAGCCAGAGCCAACAATGCTTGGGGTCATATGGGAAACTCTAAAATACGCACTAATTGCAGCGGTCATCATACTTCCTATCCGTACTTTCATAGCTCAGCCATTCGTCGTCTCGGGTGATTCAATGTTCCCTACTTTTCACAACGGTGAATACCTTATTGTCAACGAATTAGCAAAATATATTGGAACCTATAGCCGCGGAGATGTCGTAATATTGCGTTACCCCAATGATCCGTCTAAATTCTTTATTAAGCGCGTCATAGGACTCCCGGGTGAGACAGTAACGATCCAAGATGGGGTAGTTTCTATATCGAGCCCTGACCAAAAGACCCCCATCACGCTCAATGAACCTTACGTAAAAAACCCTCAGATTAATAGCTCAGCACGCACGCTCGATCAGGAAGAATACTTTGTTATGGGAGACAACAGAGCGCGAAGTTCTGATTCACGCATCTGGGGACCAGTACCGAAGCGGCTAATGGACGGCAAAGCACTCATTCGACTATTCCCCTTCACTGCAATTGCCCTACACCCCGGCTCACTCGAAAGTTTCCATGCTGAGTATCCGAAGAACTAACGATGTGTAGGTGCGTGTGGCGACAATAGTTCCTTGTTTTAAATTTAGCAATTTATAAATATTAGCAACGCTCATATGGCAAAATCAGAAAACCAAGAGAAGAAAGAGAAAAAGGAAATCCCAACATCCTTAAAGGGCATGCGTGATATCATCGGTGATGAGCACCACAAGTACCAAGGGTTCTATGAGAAGGCTGCTGAGGTTGCGCTCTACTACGGCTTTCAGCCGATCGAAGTACCTGTTCTTGAGCGCGAAGATGTCTTTCTTTCAACACAAAGTGAGGATACTGACATTGTTAGCAAAGAAATGTATACACTCAAGACCAAGGGTGGCGACAAACTCGCACTTCGCCCCGAGGGTACTGCTCCAGTTATGCGTGCATATCTAGAGCACGGCATGCAGTCACAGTCACAGCCTATCAAGCTCTACTACTATGGATCATTCTTCCGTCACGAGAACCCACAGCGTGGCCGCTATCGCGAGTTCAAGTCGTTTGGCATGGAAATGATCGGTTCTCCAAAGTCCATAAGCGATGCGACCATCATCTTTCTGACCGTAATGATACTCAAAGAGGTTGGACTTGATAATATCATGATCGATGTGAATTCAATCGGAGACAAAGAATCCCGGACTCCATACCTTCGTGAACTCACCGCATACTACCGCAAGCACATCAATCATCTCTGTGCGAACTGCAAACAGCGCATAAAGATCAATCCCCTTCGCTTGCTTGATTGCAAGGAAGCAATTTGCCAACCATACAAAGAGAAGGCACCACAATCAATAGCCCATCTCTCACCTCTGGCAAAGATCCACTTCAAAGAAGTGCTCGAGTATCTCGATGCGCTCAAGCTCACCTATCGCATCAATACCAATCTTGTCCGTGGTCTCGACTATTACACGCACACCGTATTTGAGGTCACTGAAATTCCCGCAGACAAGCCCGCTCCAGTACTTGCCGAGAATGCAACTCAACTCGAGGCAACCGATGACGAAAAGAAAGCCAAAAAGACGAAGGATGACAAAGAAGCTGCAGCATCAGCTCCTCTTTCGATGGCAGGAGGCGGACGCTACGACTATCTCGCCAAACGACTCGGCTCAAAGAAAGATATTCCAGCTGTTGGCTCAGGTATTGGAGTTGACCGTGTGCTCATGTCTCCAAACTACAAAGCAGTCGCACCTCGCATCGTTAAGAAGCCAAAGGTGTACTTCATTCAGTTCGGCTTCGAAGCTAAACTGAAATCACTTGAAATCATCGAGATCCTTCGCAATGCGCGCATTCCGGTCATGCATTCACTCAATAAGGATTCTCTCGGTGCGCAGCTTGGTACTGCCGAAAAGATGGGGGTTCCGCATGCAATCATCTTCGGACAAAAAGAGGCACTCGATGGCACGGTCATCGTCCGCAACATGCTCACTCGCTCGCAGGACACTGTAAAAATAGTCAAACTTGCTGACTATATAAAAAATATCAAGTAACGGGATTCTGTACTGAAAAACTGAGCAAAAAGAATGGTGTGAGTTTTTAACTCACGCCGTTGTTCATTTGGTCTTGAGTGAATTCATGAACAAGCGCGCCATTGCATACGATCGGTAATACACGCGTAGCAAGCGTGTATAGATCATCTGTAGTCGAGGTTTTTCGAAATAATGAAATGGATCTTCGTGAAAGTACCGAGAGGTAGGATCATTTGTGACTTTTTTATTAATTCACAGTTTAAATTACATCATTTAATGAAAATGTATAAGCATACTCTTCGGAGACTTCCCTTTCATTTTGGCAATAGCTATACAGCCTATCCCTTGTTTTATTGATAGGTTCCATGATATAAGTATTTTATGTTTTTCTTACGCAACAAAAAACACAAGAAGATCTTCAATGCCATGTGGACCGTTGTCGGCCTTTTTGTCGCATTTTCGATGGTTCTACTCTACTTACCTGCATTCTTTCAGTAGTAGTCTCGAGTATCTATTTCGCAATATAACCAAGCTCGGCTAAAAATTTGGGTGCATTTTTGACATACAATCAATTACGTATTATTCATAAATGCAGACAAGACTGCAATCTATTTTATGTTTTCAGCAAAATGGGCTAGTGCGAAAAACCCATCGCCCTAGGATTCGTATTTTCAAATTATCGCAATGAGACTTTAACCGCCATCTCACTACAATGTTATTCGCAAAGCTTGGATCTGGATAGCAAGCATGCCTATCCTGACTGGAGCAAGAAACACGAACGTTCTGGAATCCCTGCAATGCTAGCGACCTTCGGAAACAATGTACCTGAGAAGTTCATCTTCCCATTTCAGGTATTCAAACGATTCGATGCTTTGTCTGTCCCAAATATCGAACCCGCCGGCGAAACGACCCCTAGGGATATAGTTCAATTCATCTAACAGTGAATCTAAGCCTCAACACAACAAAAGCCAGCATCGCGCAGTCTTTTTTGTTGATATTTTTATATTAGGCGAGTGGTTCCACTTTGCTCTTCATCGACACTGCTACAGTCTTCAACTGGAAAGGTGCGATTGAATTGGGTCACACTATTCCCAACTCATCTAACAAAACTTCAACGATCGTGCCCATCACATGCTCAAGCCCTATGCCGTATCAATCCATGAAGACCTGCAATCATTACCTTCTTCTTTCTTAAACGTCAATCCGAGTGCACCTAAGTTCAACAATTAATTGCAACACCCAATTAGCAGTTAAAATGATTGGGCATGAAACAAAAAACGAAACAGCGGTTCGGCGTAAGCCCGCTC
>JAYTUL010000048.1:0-7048 GCA_043744555.1 bacterium
ATGCAAGTGAGTCGTGGATTGCTACAATGGTAGCGCGTGTAGAGGGGATAGCATCAAAGAAACAGTAGACCATGAATACTTAACTTGTGTGGTGACTGAGCACGTTTTCACACACAAACGAAAGCTTAAACTTATGAAGTCGTTACTGATGAAGAGAGAATAGCAACACTTTTTACCATTAAGCCTTTTTTCCGGTTGAAAAAGAAATCATGGTTATGATTTTGGGAAGTATCTACTCATTCATCTCCCTCATCCTCGTCACATATAAATATTTTTCTTTACGCAAGAAAGCATAGATAATTAAAATAAAAAATAACCCCCGAGGCATGTCCTCTGGGTTATTTTTGTAACTCTAACTGTCGCTACCTTCCTTATTGCTACTCCGGTGAACCCTCGTCCTTGTCCTCGGTGCTTGCAGAAACGCTGAACGAGCTATCGCTCTTCATTTGCTTCAATATCTCCTTAGTGATCTCTTTGGCTATTGGTTTATTCTCCTTAAGGAATAAACGCGCAGAATCATATCCGCGTCCGATCTTCGTTTCGCCGTACGAGTACGATGAGCCCATCTTCTTGATTAGTCCGTATTTTTCGCCGAACATAAGCATCTCACTTTCGCGCGAAATTCCTTCGTTGTAGACAAGGTCGAATTCCGCCTGCTTAAATGGTGCCGCGACTTTGTTCTTCACAACCTTCGCGCGCGTGCGGCTGCCTATCACATCTTCACCCTTCTTTATCTGCGCTATCTTCCTGATATCGATACGCACTGAAGTGTAGAACTTAAGCGCCTTGCCTCCGGGGGTAGTCTCAGGGTTGCCGAACATCACCCCTATCTGCATACGGATCTGATTGATGAAGATAACGGTAGTGTGAGTCTTCGATACTATTGCGGTGAGCTTGCGCAAGGCTTGCGACATAAGTCGTGCCTGCTTGCCCACATGCTGCGCCCCCATGTCGCCCTCGATCTCGTCCTTGGGTGTAAGTGCAGCTACTGAGTCTATGACGATGACCGCAACATTTCCTGAGCGCACGAGCGATTCACAGATCTCAAGTGCCTGCTCACCGGTATCAGGCTGGGCCAAGAGTAGCTGGTCGATCTTCACTCCGAGCTTTTTAGCATAGTCCGGGTCAAGCGCATGCTCAGCATCGATGAATGCCGCAACTCCGCCTTTCTTCTGTGCTTCAGCCACGACATGAAGCGCAAGCGTAGTCTTGCCCGAAGACTCAGGCCCGAATATCTCAACGATACGACCCTGAGGAATACCCCCGACTCCGAGTGCATGGTCGAGCCCTATCGAGCCGGTAGAAATTGCTTCAACGTTCACCTTTGGAGCATCACCAAGTTTAATTATGGCACCTTCGCCAAATTTAGTCTGGATCAACTTGATCGTTGCTTCGATGCCCATAGTACCCGATCGCTCCGCCTCCGACTTTTCTTTCTTAACTTTTTTTACAAAACCCACCATAGAAATATTACTAAAATAATAAAATCAAAGACTCCAAGTTTCAACCTACAATTCAAGGTTGAACCTTGGAATCTAAAGTTGTTGTCGCGATCTGTTTTGTGCTGCTCGAAACTCGCTTCGCTGCGGTGTCTACATATATCAACTCTATAGTTTTCTTAACCTCTCGCCCGCCCCCATCCTTTGCGGTAAGTTGAATTATATTATAGCCGTCCTGTAGCAACAATTTTTCCGCGAAGTTTCCACTCATGTCGACAAATATTCCACGTCCGTCAAGGGTAAGCTCTTTTGCGTGTATTGCCACTCCGCGTACGTCGATAAGCGAAGTTGTTGAGGTTATGCCGTTTAGGGGAGTGGCAAGCACTATCTCAGGCCCTGCGACAACAGCCCGCGACTGATAATATGCATAAAAAACGATGATCCCCACAAATGTGAAAATAAGCAAAAGTCGAAGCACGCTTTTGAGAGTAAAGTACATCCCGTTAGAAGTAGGAACTGCCGCCACTTCCGTTTATTGCTGGTAATTTATTATCAAAATAGTGAGTATTCATATGAAATAAAAGCTTATCATATATCAATGGGTACTTCTAACAGGATACATCACTCTATATATACAGGAGAGGCTCGGGCACCGTCTATTGACTACCGATAGTTTTGTGATATGATTTTCAAGGATAGAAAAGTGAGAAATTGAGCAACAATAAGACTTTTGTCCATACGCAGTTCGCCGTTTGCAACCTGATTCCTAACCAAACAAAGAGGTGAACCATGTTTAACAGACTATTAGCTGCCGCCCTTGCCATAGCAGCACTCGCACGTGCAGGAGGTGCATACCGCTACGATCAGTTCTCTATGTGTCCCACCCCAGAAGGGGAAAAGCGTCGCTCAAGCGGTGGCACCAACATGCGCGCCATCCGCGTCTCAAAAAAGCAGAAAGCAAAAAAGCGCTGGAAGCAACAAAGCAAAGCATCAAAAAACCGCCGATAAAGGCGGTTTTTCTCTTATAGTTTAGTTCAGCTCGAAGTTGTCCAATCGGATACAGTACGAAGATGTGGACCGATCCGATGTCGAAGCAGGCATATTCTCATATGTCTGCTTCGACTCGGAGAGGGAACATCAAGCAATGTGCCGACAATGTGCCGAGTGGGCAATTTCTATTCGTTGTCATTTCCAAAACCTGAGTCGCCATCTTTCATAAGCACATCGCGTGGTTTCGCCCCATCCGCCGGCCCCACAACCCCCCTTTCCTCAAGCACATCCATCATCCGCGCTGCCCGTGCATACCCAAGCCCCAAGCGCCGCTGCAGATACGACGTAGAAGCTTTGCCGCTCTTTATTACAAGCTCCTTGGCCTCATCATACTTATCATCGTCATCCCCACCTTCACCCGATGAGAACGCCTCTTCAGGAATCCCCCCAAAGTACGCATTCTTATTATCAGTGTTCGAAAGGTTCAATTCGTCCCCAAGTGTTCCGTCATAGTGGTCCTTGAGGAACTTCACCACCGTTTTGACCTCAGTTTCAGAGATAAATGCCGATTGTAAACGTATAGGCTTCGGTAATTCAGCCGAGAGAAAGAGCATATCGCCTGCACCAAGCAGGTTCTCGGCCCCTGACATGTCTAATATAGTACGCGAGTCGATCTGCGACGCCACCTGAAGCGCGATACGTGCAGGAACATTAGCCTTGATAAGACCCGTAATGACATTCACCGAAGGCCGCTGTGTCGCTATCATCAAGTGAATTCCCACCGCACGGCTCATCTGCGCCAAGCGTACTATCGCCGCCTCAAGCTCACGCGGATACGCCGACATAAGATCCGCCAACTCGTCGATGATAACAACGATATAAGGCATCAGCTCAGGCAGCTCAGGCTCCTCGCCATCGCCGAATTTCCCAGCCGCCTTCTGCTTCTCATACTTCTCCAAGGCTGGCTGCAAGATATTTTTATGATACGAGCCAATATCACGGCACTTCGTCTCCTGCAGTACATCATAACGGCGATCCATTTCTTTCGTCGCCCACTTAAGCGTAAGTATCGCCTTCTTTGCCTCAGTGATAACAGGCGTCAAGAGGTGAGGGATTCCATTATATAGAGTGAGTTCGACACGCTTAGGATCAACCATAATGAAGCGCAGCTGCTCAGGCGAGTTTCTATAGAGTAGTGAGGTAATTATCGTGTGCATCGTCACCGACTTTCCTGAGCCTGTCGCTCCTGCCACAAGCACATGCGGCATCTTTGCGATATTCATAAATTGCGCGACTCCTGCAGTGCCCTTACCAAGAGGGACAAAGAGGGGATTAGGGTTCGCTGCCCACTCAGGCTCTCCAAGTAGTGAGCCAAGTCCAACCGTCGACTTCACACTATTCGGCATCTCAATCCCCACAAGTGACTTGCCAGGGATAGGAGCCTCGATACGAATTGGTGCAGCTGCAAGCGCAAGCTCGAGGTCATGCTGAAGCGTCGTGATCTTCGATAGTCGCACACCTTCAGCAGGCTTAAGCGCATAGCGCGTGATAGACGGTCCGATGCTCACCCCACTCATCTCGACAGGAATACCAAAGTTCTGAAGCGTTCTGCGTATCATGTTCTCGTTCGCCTTAACGTCGCCCGATCCAGGCTTGCCCCTATCTCCCGCAAGTATCGAAAGAGGTGGTGGGATATACGCAGAGTGGAGTGTCGTGTTGAAGCGAAATGGAGCATCACCTCCGGATTTTTTCTCTCGTGAGGGCAGCACCTTCGAAAGCATCGACGCCTTCACTTCTTTCTTCTCTTCTTCAGCCACCTCCTCTGCTTCTACGGCTGCAACTTCTGCCGGCACTTCTTCCGCACCCGTCTCTTCTTCAGTCTCCTCTTCCTCCACATCTTCCTCGCCCTCCCGTGCTTCAGGTTTCAAGAACGCGATAAACGAACGAATGAATCCGAAGTGTAGTGGCACATCAAAAAGTATAAGAATTGCGATCACAAATACTATTCCAAGTATGAGTGCAGTCAGCTTCCCCGCAAAGAGATAGAGCATCGGAAGCATGATGTAGTAACCGATGAACCCGCCGATGCCCGCCGTCCCACTCGCATTGTCGATAAGCGCGAAGAGCCCCAGCGCCGAGAGTACGAAGAATGGTCCCGCCACAAGCGCAGGTGAGGTGAAGTTGTGTGCTCCAGCACGGAAGAAATTTATCGCAAGCAAGACAAAGAGGAGAGGGATGAGATAGTACCCGAGACCGAAGAGATAGTGCACTCCGTCATACATAAGTCCCCCCAGGTGCCCCCCATTTCCAGTCGCGGCAAACAGAAGTATAAGTGCAAGCACGACGAACCCAAGTCCGATTATTGAGTTGCGTGTTTCATCACGCAGCCCTGCCCAGAAACCAGGTTTGCTATCTTTCTTCCGCTCATAACTTTCCCCCCGTCTATTAGTAGTAGTGTTTTGATTTTGTGAGACTCTCTTTTTTCGTTTCTTCATGTTTTTGTTGTCTCTATATTAGCACGTCATCGGATTAAAGTTTGATTTTAGTTCGCTACTCACCACTCAGATATTTTTTTAAAGTGTAATGCTATTTTTAAGTAACGCTTCGGCAATAGGCCAAGGGTACCCCTTGGCTTTGAAAGGTAAGCGAAGCATCTTCCAATAACTCTTCGGCAATAGGCTAAGGGTACTCCTTAGCTTTGGAAGGGGTACCCTTGGAGAAGCTGCCTGTGAGTTAATAATTTTCTGAAACTTAAAATCGCCCAAGGTCTCTCCTTGGCTTTGAAAGGGGAGACCTTAAAGAAGTTGGCGTTTTTTAAGTTTCAAACCCTAAGTAAAAACCCCAATTGGACAATTCCATGTCTCTGAGTAATATAGATACAAACAACGCACCTCTTTCGGACAAATACTGACCAATATCGCCGACACCCCTCTCTCAGATTAAGCTATTGACTTTTATGAACTTCATGATACTTTAATAAGACAATTCCAAGGGCAACACAAAGGACAATTAAATAAGACATTATAAGACAAACAAAATATGGACCAAAACAATAACGGACAACAGCAGAATTCTCAAAGACAGCCATCCGCGGCTACACACAACCAGAATACAGGTATGTCCTTTCTCCTGAAGAAAGGGGAGAAGCTCACCACCGCCCTCTATATGGTAACCGACATCATGTCAGAGAAGGAGCCCATGAAGTGGAAGATCCGTGAGAACGGAGTCGAGCTCCTTTCCGATATTGCTGTTTCGTATGGCGCAAGCGCAAGCGAGCGAATGTCTGTGATGAGTAACGCAATCAAGAAGATAGACAAGATAGTTTCATTCTTAGAGATCACCGAACGCGCCCGAATGATAAGCGAGATGAACGCCTCTGTCCTAAAGAAGGAGTACCTCGCACTCAAGGACGCCGTCGAGAAAGAGTGGAACAATATCTACGACAAAAGTAAGAGCATTTTTTCCGACTCATTCTTTGAAGTATCACGCGAGCCTGTTCGTGAACTTAAGGACGCTCCGCCACACACACCTCTTCCTACGCAAGTTGTATCTGCTCCTAGAGAGACTCATGCGTCACCCGCACAAGTGCATCAAACATCCATAGTGCGAACTGAGCCTATGGCGCAACCCCCAACACAATCCAGAACGCAACCTTCACAACAAGCCGATACCCAAGTTTTGCCTCAAGGACAAAGTGACACTAAGGTACAACATAGCGAGAGGGAGCAAGGTCAACAGCCAAAGAGTGGAGTTGTAGAGAGTGATCAAGTAAGTCAGCGCGACGTTAGTGCTAACGGACAAACTCCATTCACTCGACCACAGCCGTCACAAGGAGGATCGAGAGACTCACGCGAGGCTATCTCGTCGCTTCGCCCGATAGTGAATCATCAACCACAAACCATACGCCCCACATTGCGAGATGTCCCTGCTGTGCGTATACACGGAGAGGGTGGCAGCAGTGAGCGCCGTGCCATCATCCTCAACAAGATAAAAGAGAAGCCCTCGATAAACGTCAGAGATCTTGCAGACAGCATCCCTCATGTAAGCGAGAAGACCATCCAGCGCGAACTCCTCGCCATGGTCGCAGAAGGTCTCCTCGTAAAACGCGGCGAGCGTCGTTGGTCAACGTATTCTCTCAGGATTTCATAATAGCTTTGAATTACAAAACTCCCCTTAATGCACAAATTTTAAAAAACGGACTGAGATCTCTCCTTGGCTTTGAAAGGTGAGTCCTCAAAGAAATTGTCCGTTTTGAGTTTTGTAATTCTGAGCAAAGAAGTTGGCGTTTTTAAGTTTTAAAACCCCACTCAAAAGACATCCCATAAAAGACATTCACCGCCCTCTGATGAATGTCTTTTTTGTAGCATTTTTTGCCCTGTCCTTGAGTATCATTTTGACTTCATTGCGATGTGTAAATATGTCTTAAAGAGGGTCACAAACAAAGCCCCTGCTTGTTTGACTGAGTGAGGGCACGCATGTATCATGCCCTCACTCGTCATGAGAGTCGACGATGTATTTACGCAGCTGTTATCCACATTTTATCTACGATATATTTGGCGGAGAAAGTTGGGAGATACTATAATGATAGAGTGCTTTCAAGAGCAGAATTTTTCTGTCTT
>JAYTUL010000049.1:0-26143 GCA_043744555.1 bacterium
CCTCATCGACTCCGATCAAAAATTTTGCACGTGACTTCATTTGTGTAGTATAAAAAATCCACAAAAAAAAGCGACCTTTTGAGGGGTCGCCTTGTGCGCATTTCTACGCGAAAGAGCTTTTACTGACTGACTGACGCGGCGCCGGCTGCACCGTTGCCATTGTGGGCACGAGAAACGGGTTGAGCAGACGAGCCCTCATGATCCTTGCGTTGCGCTTGAACCATGTTCGCGAGCAACAGGTCCATGATGCCGCCATTACTGCCGTTGCCTCCGTTAACGAGCACTTCTGGCACGATGCGCAGACCTTGCTTGCCTGCCTCGGAGAGCGCTTGCGCGACCTGAACCAGTGCATAGTGCTCTGGCCTCATCGACTCGACCTTCAGCTTGGTAACATCAGCCTCGGCGGTACCGATCGCGCGCGTCTTGCCGGCAAGAGCTTCGCCGTTGACGCGAGTGACTTCGGCATCAGCCTTGGCGTTGATGGTCTTTGCTTCACCTTCGCCCTTTGCGCTTGCGACAGCCGCCTTCGCGTTGAATTCGGAAATCGCAACCTTTCGCTCTGCCGCCACAACTTCAGGTTGAGTATCGGCGAGGGCCTTCGCTTGTTCGAGCTTTTGACGTGCGGTCTGAGCTTCTTCTTGCGTCGCGAATGTCGCTTTCTGAGTTTCAGCGACCTTTTTCTCGGTAAGCGGCTTCATCAGTTCTTCTGGCGGATTGATGTCTCCAATCAGCGTTTCGACTGCGCCGACGTTGTACTCAGCGAGTGCTGTCGAGATTGCTGCCTTGGCTTCTGATTGCCGCTCAGATCGATTGGTCAGGAAACTGATGACATCCGATTTTTGCGAAGCATTGCGGAAGTAGTTGCCGATCGTGGGCTCGAGCACTTGTGTGACGAGCGCCTCCATACTTCCAAAGCGTGCGATGACCCGAGGAGCATCATTGCGAGGAATATGAATGATCTGCGAAACGTCCATGTTGTAGCCAAAGCCGTCCGAGGAGCGTACCCTGATGGTTGAAAGCTTTTCATCAAGCTTGTGCGCTTCGTTCTTCCCGGTCGCCCAGTTGAGAACAATGTTGGATGTCATGACCAGCTTCACCTTGTGTGTGTGGGGGTTAATCGGGTACATACCAGGATCGAGAGGTTCGACCCAAACGCCCTTTTCTCCGCGGCTGACGAGATTGCCGTGACGGAAATCTGCGCCGGTAACATCCTTCCCTTCCTTGCCTACATATGACACGACCACCCCGACGTTTGCGATCGGCACGTTGGTCTGATCGACCATTTCCACCGTTGCAAACTTGGGATTGATGAAGTACCGGCCGTTCAGGAGCACTTGTTCCTGGAGACCCTTGTTGCCGCCACTGTTGACGAAAGATTGGGGATCTTGGAACATGTTGTGCCCGCCAACTTCTGGCCCAGCAATCTCGCCGGTTGCGAGTGCCGCACCGTCACGCGTTGTCACGATGCCGATCTTTCCGTCCGGGACGTCCGTGACACTTGCCATCTCCACCTTGAACAGCATGGGGTTGATCCGATACTGGCCCTGCGGAATGACGATCATTTGCGGTCCGCGTTGTCCACCGTTACTGATGAATTGTTGACCATTCTGGAACATGTCGCACTCGACTTTCTCGCCGATGACGCGCCCTTTAGAAAGTGGCGCACCATCGCGTGCTTCCACGACTCCGATCATGTTGGGTGGCACAACCGTCATCTCTGAGGTTTTTACTGTGAAGAGAAGCGGATTGATACGCCATGTTCCCGGCGGAATAATGCCGACCTGCGGGCCACGTTGGCCGCCATCACCAAGGAAGGCTCGTGCGTCTTGGAAGTTATCGCAATTGACCTGCTTGCCAACAATGCGCCCGTCGGGGGGTTGTTCCCCGTCGCACGCCACGACAACACCGATCATCCCAGGGGGGACAACAGTAAATTTCAGGATGTCGACGTCATATTGCCACGGCCAAAGGAAAAAGTGCAGTCCTGGTGCGAGGGTATCGGCCTGGTAGCCGGCTTCGCCATTGAGGGCAACGATCTTGCCTGGGGGCAGCTGTCGATTCGAGCCGAACACGACGAATTTCTTTGTCAGCGTTCCGATTGAGTCATCGGGAATTATCACGACGCCAAAAAGCCTGAACGTGAATTTGTAGAGGGCCAAGAAAGCCACAGAGGCGCTGATCAAAATGATCAACCCAATATGACTTCCCAAAAACCCTGCGAGAGGGATATTTTCCATTATTACTTTCCTTTCAAAGAACATTACGCAATTACCTTTGCGCTATAGGGGCCTACTACGTCTAGCAAGGAATGGAACAAATGTCTCCATTTTTTCCTCGACCGAGCGACGACGTTGAGAGCTTGCTATGCTCTCGTAGATTTTTCCGTCATAATGATACCATATATAAAATTATAAGTCAAGCTTTTTGCTGAGTCAGGATAATCAGCAATAGAGCCATTATATCGAAATAAAAAGAGCGCGGCGTGTGCCACACTCTTTATTCATACGCAATTCACTCGCTTCATCGCAGGTGAAAATGCTTGCCGAACTTTTTCTTAAACGCCTCAAAAATACGCTTTTGTATCTTGTTATACCAACCGCCTATCCAAAGTCAGTACGGAATAGTGAGTGCATTTATAAGTATTACGATGGTAGGCAGCCAATGTTTTGCAGGCAGGTAAAGCCCAGAGAAGAAGATGAGAAAGAAAAATACGCTGAAATTTAGGAGGAAGAGATACATGGGTCATCAACCGCTTGCGCCACGGATCCTCGAGGAGCATTGTGAGCCAGGTAGGGTGAGATCGGCAAGATGCGCTTCATCTTTATCTACCTCATCATTCTTCTTCGCACGGTCGAAATTCCCAACCCAATAGACTGTGCCGAATGCTTTTTTCAAAGTATTCAGCCACGTTCCTTCTTTGTATCGCCACTCCTCAAAGCGCATCAAAGCGTCGCCTATAAGTCTTAGCATGATGAGGACTCCTCATAAATTCTTGTCTCGATAAAGCCTAGCAAAAAAGTATTCTTTACGTACGGTACTATCAAATTCTGCTCAAACCATGAGCTATTAATCCTTTTATTTGACTTAATTTCAGTAAGTAAAGGACCCCGTGGCAAGCCGATGTGGCAACCTTTGCTTCGTCGTCGGGCTATGGAATAAGAATTCCAAGCCACTCCCAATTTAATCTCCCTACGGTCGTGAAATTTAGATCGCTCGGTCGAAGTAATCCACATGACGGAAGTTCTCCTCCCCTCTGCTATAATACGCGCATGAATGCGAGCTCAAACCCCAAAACGAACGACAGCGCCAAAGCAAAAGACACAACTCCGATCTCGTTCGTTCACCTACATACACATTCGCACTTTTCTCTCTTAGACGGTCTGTCTAAGATAGACAAAATGGTCGCACGCGCAAAAGAGCTCGGCATGACTGCTATAGGACTCACCGACCATGGTGCGATGTACGGCGCGATAGAGTTCTATAAAGCATGCACCGCGGCTGGCATCAAACCCATCATCGGCGTCGAAGCCTATGTCGCTAACCGCACACGCTTTGATAAGGAGCCTGGAATAGACAATAAGCGCTTCCACCTCACCCTGCTTGCAAAGAATATAGTCGGATACAAAAACCTCGTGCGCCTCACCACCATGGCTCACCTCGAAGGCTACTACTACAAGCCGCGCATGGACAAACATATCCTGCGCGAGCACGGAGAGGGCATAATCGCGCTTTCGGGATGTTTCGGTGGAGAGCTTGCGCGTGCACTTAGGAACCGGGACAAGGAGCGGGCAGTTACTATCGCGCAAGAATACCAGGAGATTTTCGGAAAGGAAAATTATTTCATCGAAATAATGAAGAAGCCAGAGATTGAAGGACATGATGAAGTAGAAAGAGCACTCATCGCGCTTGCTCATGAACTCAATATTCCTTTAGTTGCCACTCAGGATTCTCATTATCTCGACAAAGACGATCACAAAGCGCACGACACACTGCTTGGTATTCAGACCGGTGGAGTCGGAGGCGAGGATAGATTGATGTTCAGCTGTGATGCGTCCTTCATTTCCACAGATGAAGCGAACGATCTTTTTCGTCATATTCCTGAGGCAGTCGCGAATACAAAAAAAATAGCAGACATGTGCGACATACAGCTTGAGCTAGGCAAGTGGGTCTTTCCTCACCTTGAATTCAAAACGGGAAATGCCGACGACGAGCTGCGCCACCTCGCATATGAGGGTATTGCCTTTCGCGAACTTGAACGATCAGACACACTGCTCACGAGGCTCGAATATGAGCTTGAGGTCATCAAGAATAAAGGCTATTCACCATACTTCCTTGTGGTATCGGACCTCCTGCGCTTTGCGCGTGAGTCAGGCATCTATACCACCGTGCGTGGTTCGGCTGCAGGCTCGCTCGTGACGTATCTTACGGGCATTACCAATGTTGACCCGCTGGAATTCCAGCTTCCCTTTGAGCGTTTCTTAAATCCATTCCGCCCATCAGCACCAGATATCGATATGGACTTCGCGGATAATCGCCGCGAAGAGGTACTTGAATACGCCAAACGCAAATACGGCGCTGATAAGGTCGCGCAAATCGGAACTTTTGGAACGATGATGGCACGCGGTGCGGTACGCGACGTTGCGCGCGCACTCGGCAAGCCTTACGAAATAGGCGACCGCATCTCAAAACTAGTGCCACTTGGCGCACAAGGCTTCCCCATGACGCTTGAACACGCAATGGAGCTTGAGCCTGATCTTGCAAAGATGTATAAGACCGACCCTGAGGTGCGCGAGATAATCGACCTCGCAAAGAAGCTCGAGGGCTGTGTTCGCCATGTTTCCGTGCATGCGGCGGGAGTTGTCATTTCCCCCACCAACCTTCTCGACTTCGCCCCCACACAGTTTGACCCTAAAGGCGGCAAGATCATCACTCAGTATGATATGTATTCGATCGAAGATGCCGGCCTCCTCAAGTTCGACTTCCTTGGAATACGTAACCTCGCGATATTAGGAGATGCAGTACGACTCGTTAAAGAGCACCGCAATATCGACATCAATATTGAGAAGATCCCCTTCAATGACAAGAAGACGTTCGTTATGCTTGCGCGCGGTGACACCGAAGGCTTGTTCCAATTAAACGGCTCTGGTATGACAAAGGCCTTGATGGAACTCAAGCCAACCCGCATCGAAGACATCAATGTGATGGTGGCGCTCTATCGCCCTGGGCCAATGCTCACTATTGAAGAATACGTCGCGCGCAAGAACGGCAAACATCCGGTCACCTACTATCACCCCAAAATGGAAAAGTTTCTCGACAAGACATACGGGCTGTTGGTCTATCAGGATGACCTGCTCTTTACTGCGATCGAGCTTGCAGGCTACGACTGGAATGAAGTGGATAAATTCCGCAAGGCAGTAGGCAAGAAGATTCCAGCTGAAATGGCCAAGCAGCACAAGATATTTGTCGAAGGCTGCAAAACGCACAGCGGCATAGGTGAAGCAGATGCTGAGAAGATTTGGACATTATTTGAGCCGTTTCAGGGTTATGGTTTCAACAAAGCGCATGCGGCCTGCTACGGGCGTGTCGCATACCAGACGGCGTACATGAAAGCCAACTTCCCTACCGAGTACATGACAGCGGTTCTTTCAGCGGAAGCGGGCGACACCGAAAAGATCTCAGAAGTCATCACTGAGTGCAAGCGAATGAAGATCCCCGTACTTCCGCCCGACATCAATATGAGTTACGCGCAGTTCACTGTCATTAAAGCAGAGGACGCCCTTCTTGGTGTGGGAGCGGTTGTGCAGCCAGACGATGTGCAAGCCTTAAAGCAAGATCAGATACGCTTCGGATTATTTACCATAAAGAATCTTGGAGAGAACATCGCAGGTGCTATCATCGCTGAACGTATCGCGAGTGGTCCCTACAAAACATTTACAGAATTCCTAGAGCGCGTGACACACAAAGATCTCAATAAGAAGTCGCTCGAGTCACTCATCCGCTCAGGCGCATTCGATACGATGGGTATCGACCGCGGATCACTCCTTCACAATGTCGATGATGCACTCGAATATCATAAGCTGCATACAAAGGAGCGTGAGAGCAATCAAGTATCACTCTTCTCCGTAATGACCGAAGGCAGCGCACTTCCGACACTCCGACTTAAGCCTGCACCTGAAATTTCCCAAGAAGATAAGCTCGCATGGGAGAAGGAGCTACTCGGTCTTTACATCTCAGGACACCCACTCGATAAGCACCGCGACAAGCTCGAAAAAAGCGGCTCAAGCATCAAGCAAATAAGCGAAGACATGCGCGAGGGGGTGAACACCGTCATCGCAGGTATCATCGAAGAACATAAGCTCGTCATTACGAAAAAAAATGAGCATATGGCGTTCCTGCGAATAGCCGACTTCACCGGCTCAATAGAAGTCGTCGTTTTCCCCCGCACACTTACTGAGTTCAAGGACTTACTTGGTGCAGACAAGCTGGTCGCAATTAAAGGCAAGTTCTCAAGACGCAATGACGCCCCCTCACTCATCGCCGAAAAGGTAAAGTCCTTATAAGCAATTTTTGCGAACTTATCGGTGCCTCAAATTTCATTAGGATTTTCCTCAAAAGAGATAAGATAGCGAAAATTTGCGCGTTTTGTTGTTGCGTACGTCGATAACTCATTCGAAGCACATGTATTCCTACCTACGCGCCTAAAATCGCATCAAAATTCTGCGCAATAACCACGGCTATGATGTAGATAATTTTACTACTCAGCTTTTTCACCATTCCACTTTGTTCGTTTGCTTACAAGGAAATGTTTCGCTTCTTCTAATATTTTATAAAACTCGACATTGTCACCATATGATTCGGGTACAGCGTAAACATGGTGACGAAACAAGGGGCCCCATGACCACTTTGAAATTGCAGTCTCCTTTTCCTCCATAATGCCGACGTGACATATCTCGGGGACTTGATTCATCCGCCAAACTACAAGTGCACCACGCTCAGGTTTTTCAAGTTTTATCAAAAACCTGAGCTTTATCATTTCTTCAATCTCCCGATCAAGCCTGCGGGTGAATTCCCAATTCGCATTGCCAATAAACCGTGCATCATATTGAAAACCAAATCCAAAAATATAACAGTTGTAATTCTTTTCTTCCTCGGGTGGAAGGGCGACAATTTGTAGTTCATTGGGTATAGATGCGCGAGAATACTTCTCGAACTTATCTGTCTTCCACCAGCGCTCACTGTTCGGATCTTTTCGGGTCGCTTCCATGAGCGTATCGAGAAATTCTCGTAGTTGGGGATTTCCTTTCATGTTTTCCCATCATACATCTCATTCGAAATACAATCACGTATCCCATGATGATACCTACTAAGTGTCTAAGATTGTATCAAAATTCTGCGCTATAACTTATAAAACCTCATTTATGAGAGTTTTCTCCCTCAAAAGATCCATGTTATTATTGCTCTATGGAAAATAATGAAAAGCTGCACAATATCCGCCATACCTTGGCACACCTCCTCGCAATCGCAGCGCGAGAATTCGACCCTGAAGTGAAGCTTGGGATTGGTACCACGACCGACGATGGCTTTTACTATGACTTTAAGTTCACGAAAGTACCGACACCCGACGACCTAAAGAGTTTTGAAAAGTCGATGCGCAAACTCATCAATCAAAAGCTTCCGATGAGCGGACGCGAGATAAGCCAAGCAGAAGGCGAAAAACTTTTTGCGGGGCAGCCTTTCAAGCTCGAACTTCTCAACGAATATGCAGCTGAGGGCAAAACACTTACCGCCTATACGCTTCAAGACTTCACCGACCTGTGCAAGGGCGGGCACGTAACTAACACTGAAGAAATAAAAGCTGACGCATTTAAGCTCACACGTATGGCAGGTGCATACTGGCGCGGAAGTTCCGAGAATCCAATGCTCACGCGTATATACGGATATGCATTTGAGTCGGGCAAAGAACTCGACGACTACACTTCCATAATCGAGGAGGCTAAGAAGCGCGACCACCGCAAGCTCGGTAAAGAGCTCGGCCTTTTCGTATTTTCTGATCTTGTTGGCGCAGGACTTCCTCTGTGGACCCCCAAAGGCACCATCATACGCGAACTCTTGAACGATTTCGTTTGGCAGCTTCGCAAGGCCAAGGGATACCAAAAGGTCACTATCCCCCATATCACCCGCAAGGATCTCTACGAGACATCGGGCCACTGGCAGAAGTTCAGTGATGAACTCTTCAAGATTGAGACGCGCGAGGGCCACATGTATGCAATGAAGCCGATGAACTGCCCTCATCATACACAGATATTCGCATCTGAGCCTCGTAGCTACCGTGCAATGCCACAACGCTTCTGTGAGACCACAATGGTCTACCGCGACGAACAGTCCGGTGAACTCTCAGGACTTTCACGTGTGCTTTCTATCACCCAAGATGATGCACACGTCTTCTGCCGCGAAAGTCAGATTGAGTCTGAGGTCTTTGCTATCTGGGACATCATAGATACCTTCTACAAGACGTTCGGCTTCACGGACTTGCGCGTGCGCCTCTCGCGCCATGACCCAAAAAACTTCGACGAGTACTTAGGCACCAAGGAAGTCTGGCAGAAAGCAGAAGATGCACTCATCGCACTCATGGCGAAGCGCGGTATCACCGACTACATCGATGGCGCGGGTGAGGCAGCGATGTATGGCCCTAAGATTGATTTCATTTCCCGAGACAGTCTCGGTCGCACGCTTCAGGTTGCTACGATCCAGCTTGATTTCAATCAGCCACTTAATTTCGGACTTGTCTGCACCAATGAAAAAGGTGAGAAGGAGACCATTGTCATGGTCCACTGCGCAATCATGGGCTCTATCGAACGCTTTATGGCCACGCTTATAGAGCATGTCAGCGGCAACTTCCCTCTTTGGCTCGCGCCCGTTCAGGTCGCGATACTTCCCATTTCTGACGCACATCATGCGTATGCAAACGAGGTGAATACTCTACTTGCGGGTCTTGATATACGTACAAACCTCAATCTCGAGAGTGAAAGCTTGGGTAAAAAGATCCGCGAAACAAAGGTAGCAAAAATCCCTTATACACTCGTCATCGGAGACCAAGAAGTCGCCGACAAAACAGTGACCCTTGAGAGCCGCGAGAAGGGCAAAGTGGGCACACTTTCGCTCAATGAACTCAAGAACCTACTTCTAGCAGAGATATCTCTTAAGAAATAGTAGAAATAATAGAATATTAGCATACCGTTACTGCCAAGCACCCTACAATTCTGCTAAAATCGCTATATATAAATATACCCAAAAATAATATGGATCTCACAATTCAGCTTGAAGGAATAAAACTAAATATACGAGTTGCGATACTTATTAAAACAGCAAAAGGGTACCTTTTTGAGAAAGGAAATAACGGTTATTTGTTCACGCTTGGAGGAAGAGTGAAGATAGGTGAAACTTCATTTGATGCAGCCAAAAGAGAGGTGTTCGAAGAAATTGCCTATGATATTAAAGACATCAAACTTACGGCTATCGTTGAAAATTTTTTTGGTCCTGTTGACGCAAAGGTACAGGAGATCTGTTTTGTGTATAGCCATGAGGGAACAGTCGATATCAAATTGCCGGCAGAATTTGTCGAATTAAAGGCATCTGAACTTGCTGATCAGGACATCAGACCCGAGGTTATGAAAAAGATCATCCATGAATCAAAAGATGGAATAAATCACTATATTATAAAATAACGTGATAATTCCTTGTATATTTTTTTACAACGTAAAATTTAAATTGTAATGGAATGGAAAATATGAATGAAATGTTGTTTTCAAGACACCTTGATGAGGTTGATGATTTGAAAACGTATCGCAGAGACGCACCACTTGAAAAATCAGCAGAAAATCAAGAAAAATTGGAGAAGGCAACTGAAGCGATCTATCAAAAAATTGTTGCTTCGGGTAAAGAAGCCGTACTCTTTGTCACTTCTCCAAGAGTAAGAGCGACTGAAACTGCGGGACTGATCGCCATGGGCTTAACACAGAGACCCTTCTCTCAAGATAAGATTTTCTTCAAACGAAGACTTGAGAGCAACGGAACAGGGATAATTCGTACTCCCAGAAGATTACGAACAAAATAATTTTTTTGTGGGCCTTGATATGGCATCAAAGATATTCACAAAAGAAGCTCATATGTTGAATGAGCCAGGAATGGAAGTTAATATCTCCTATCGATTTGGGGATCCGATACAGTTAGCTGATGATAGCTACAAATACCCCGAATTGGTCGAATACTTCACTAAAACAGGCGAATCATATGATGAAACACTCTCACTCATATTTAATTCTGTTCTTGAGATGAGCGGGAAGTACAATAAGCTTATGGTCGAGAGTTGCGCAACGCTCTGCACATTCTTGTGCTTGAGCTTTTCCAAGTATGGTGAGCGGAGTGTCATGTACGAGCATGATTTCCGAAATATTATATTCGCTCTGACCATGCCGAACAAAATAAATATGTTTCTTTGTCATGTTTTTTTTGATAAATCTGAGATTTTGAATGCAGTACGTGACGTCAAGAGTTTTTCGAAATGATTTAAGATTCTATTTTGGGTGATGGTACGAAGTCCTGGACTGAGACGAGTGCGACGGAGGCTTAGTCAGACTAAGTCGACTGACTTGTCGAAGGAAGGACAAGTAGCAGCCCCAAAGTGAACTTAAATATCTAGGTTGGCGTACTTGGCGTTGGACTGTATGAACGACTTACGTGGTGCAACTTCTGAGCCCATGAGAAGGTCGAAGACCTTGTCTGCCTCCTGTGCATCTTCTACTGTTATTTGTTTGAGAACGCGGTGAAGTGGGTCCATTGTGGTTTCCCATAACTCCTCTGAGTTCATTTCTCCAAGACCTTTGTAGCGCTGGATATGAATTTTGGAAACGCGGGCAGCTTTGCCTTTTACCTCGGCTTCTTCCTCAGCATCTCCTTCCTCTGCACCTTCACCCTGCATATCGGGCTCATCGGTGACCTCAAGCTCGCTCATGTCGATGTTCTCTACCTTCAGGTATGCATTCTTCTCTTCGTCTGAATAGAAATAATTAATATCCTTGCCTTTCTTCACCTTGTAGAGTGGTGGCTGCGCGATGTACACATGACCTGCATCAACGAGGGCTCTAAAATGACGGTAGAAAAGTGTGAGCAAGAGTGTGCGGATATGCGCTCCATCGACATCGGCATCGGTTGCAATGATGAGCTTGTGATAGCGGAGCTTAGAAATATCGAACACATCGCCTATTGCGGTTCCCATGGCGACAACGAGGTTGCGTATCTGCTCTGAGGCGAGCATCTTGTCGAGGCGCGCACGTTCAATATTTAGGATCTTTCCTCGAAGAGGAAGTATCGCCTGAGTCTTGCGATCGCGACCTGTCTTGGCTGTTCCACCTGCGGAGTCTCCCTCAACGATGAAGAGCTCTGACTCTTCAGCGCTTCTCGACTGACAGTCGGCAAGCTTTCCAGGGAGTGTCATACCCTCAAGTGCACCCTTACGCATCACTGAGTCTTTTGCTGCCTTCGCTGCCTTACGCGCTCGAAGAGCCAGAATAACCTTTTGAATAATAGCCTTTGCATCTTCCGGATGTTCTTCGAGGTAGGAGCCGAATGCTTCACCAAATGCGGTCTCTGTCGCACTACGCGCCTCTACTGAGCCTAGTTTCGCCTTAGTTTGTCCTTCAAATTGTATCTCAGGCATTTTGACCGAAATGACCGCCGTGAGCCCCTCTCGAACATCGTCTCCCGTAAAGCCTTCTTCTGCTTCTTTGCCTGACACATTCTTCTTAGCGTAATCATTGAGCGTACGCGTCAGCGCTGTTCGGAAGCCAGTCACATGCATACCACCTTCTGAGTTGTATGTATTGTTCGCAAAAGCTATTTCGCGCGAGGTCATGTCATCGACGTACTGCAGTGCTATCTCAACTGAGACATTACCCACCTGCCTGTCGATATAGAATATCTCTTTGTGTATTGGAGCCTGAAATTTATTGTAGAACTTAATGAGTGAGTATAGTCCTCCCTCGAAATAGAAAGACATTGAGGGTGTGTTGTAGCCCACATCCTTAAGATAAAATGCACCATCGAGATCGAGCTTTTGTGTTGAGTCTCTTAAGTCGAGCACATTTATCTCTACTCCTTTCACGAGATAAGCCTGCTGGCGCAAGTGCGCGACGATGGTATTCCAGTTGAACTTTATCTCACTGAAGATCAGAGGATCCGGATCAAAGAGGACAATTGTACCGCGTAGCTTCGAATTACCGAGTTTTTTTACTTTAGATTTCTGTTTGCCGCGCACGTATTCTTGCACATGCTCACCACCATCGCGGTGGACGTTGACCTTTGCGTATTGAGAGAGTGCATTCACCACAGATGCGCCAACACCGTGAAGACCTCCGGAGACCTTATATCCGCTTTCGTCGCCGCCGAACTTTCCTCCTGCGTGGAGCGTGGTCATAACCGTCTCAAGTGCAGAGACTTTGGTCTTTGAATGTACATCTACCGGAATACCGCGGCCGTTGTCGACAACGCGAATACGGTTACCAGGAAGTAGCGCAACCTCGATATGGTTTGCAAAGCCACCCATAGCTTCATCGCGAGAATTATCAAAAATTTCCCAGATCAAATGGTGCAGTCCTTCAACTCCAGTTGAGCCGATATACATCCCCGGACGCTTGCGTACAGGCTCAAGGCCTTCAAGTACTTGAATGGCCTCAGCTCCGTAATTCCCTCCTTCTTTCTTGGTAGTTTTTTCTTCTTTTTTTGCCATAGATATTTATCACTTCCTCCGCTTTATATGCACGATTGCCCACCCAGGGGCGGACAATTTCATGGAAGAAGTATAACAAAATATCTCTGTAAATCAAAGCTTTTTGAACAAATTGAGTATATAAAAAAGCCATAAAAATCCCTATTATTGATGGGCTATTCTAAGGCAATATTACGTATTATTTGACTTTTATTAAATAAAGCTATATAATACAATAACTGAGGCATTTCGTTTCAGTCTTGAAACTGTTCTTCTTTTAAGGAGTCTCTCGATGAGGACTTTTGAAATTTTTGGCAAAGGCAAGCACGAATACGCTGTGACGGGGACGTTTTCGATCGACAACGGTCCTATCCCCCTCAATCTCGCTCAGGTGACCAGTCGTGTGCAAGAGGTATACTCTCTACACCCATGGATTGACTCCGATCAACCGACAGATCCGAAAGCTGTATCGGTGACGGCCACTCGCATTTCTCCGAGCGGCAAACATGGCCTGTTCGAGGCGATGTTTGGTGATTCGGGGTATATCCTTGTGAAGATGCACCTCGAGCGGTGTCTTCTTCGTCAATCGCAACTTCGTTCATTCGAAAAATGCGTAGCCGTGATCGAGAGCGAGCTTTGGCAACACTACGGCTTCCAACTAATGCGTTCGGGTGTAGAGACATGGAAAGTTGTCGGCCGCACTACAGACTGAGCATATAGCACAAGCAGCGAGGATCACATGATCCTCGCTTTTTATATCCTAACTTCTCACCTGCCATGAGCTGTCGTTTTCAGTGAGCATTTTGGCGACTCGGAGTGAGACTTCGTTTGCTTCTTCGTCGGAAAGCGTTTTCTCGAATGATTGGAGAACCATGCGAAATGCTAGGGATTTGCGCTTGTGTTCCGGCTGTTCAAAGATATCAATAAGAGTAAGCGATTGCATTAATTCACTGGCGACTTCTTTAATGATCGCCTCAACTTGTCCGGCCTTAGTTGAAAGTGGAACAAAAAGTGAGACATCTCGAATGATGGACGGGTAGCGAGAGGGTACTTTGTAGATAAGTGGTGAGCCCGATAGGTCGACAAGCTTTGAAAAATCACACTCAAAACCATTGATGCTCATGGTGCCAAGCAGCGTGTCATGAACGAACATACTAGCGATAAGCTCACCGCCTCCCTCTTCAAAGCGTACTCCTGTTATGGCGAGTGCTTCAAAGACGCACTCTAAAACTCCTTTAAGCAAATAGAAATCCTCCTTCATTTGAGCTTCTTTTCTTTTTTGAAAACCCACGAGTGCGGCAAAAGAACTTTTTTCAGAGGGAACCCCGTTAGTGCGGCCGAACACATGCCCGAACTCGAATACCCTTACTTCAGATTCGTATTTCAAATTCTCTGCTACTGCCACTTTGAGTCCTTTCATAAGATTATTGCGCAGGTATTTCTTGTCACTAGAAATTGGATTTACAACCTCGATCTCGCCTTCCCCCATGAATGCATAAGTGTACACATCTGAATATCCCTGCCCAAGCATAATTTCTCTTACAATATCGCGGCAGAGCCATTCTTTATTTATCTCCGGAGCAAGCACAGACTCTATGGGCATAATGGGGGTGAGTGCGTCGTAACCTGCCATGCGGCCTACTTCCTCTACGAGATCCTGAAGTATTATGAGGTCAAGACGTTCATGTGGGATGGTAACGTCGTAAACGATAGTGTCACTTTTCTTTTTGGCTTTATATACGAATCCTAAACGTTTCCACACCAGCTGAACATCCTTGTCGGAAAATTGCGTACCAAGTATGTGGTTGATCTCATAAAGAGAGACCGACACTGTTCGCATCTTTGGCTTCTTGGGGAAAACGTCAATTGGCTTACCGACGACAGTGTCGCCATTTCCGGCAATATCGAGGATGAGTGTGGCTACCATTTTCATGGCATCTTCTGCAGTGTATGGCGAGAGACCTGATTCAAAACGTTTTGATGCGTCGGTTTTAATATCTATCTTTTGTGCACTCATGCGTATGGTACTTGCATCAAAATTTGCTGACTCGAGCAATATCGATGTTGTATGCATGTCGACCTCAGCCTTTGTCCCGCCTTTTATGCCCGCAATACCGAGTACTTCTTTCTTGTCTGCTATAACCATGATGCTCTTATTGAGCGTCACATCCTTGCCATCAAGCGTGGTGAGCACTTCGCCATCCTTACCCGGGCGGACAACGATACTTCCATCGCCTAATTTTGCAAGATCAAATGCATGCAGAGGCTGACCGAGCATGAACATAACATAGTTCGTCGCATCAACCACGCTGTTGATCGAGCGCTGACGAAGTGACTGCAGGGATTGTTGCAACCACTCTGGAGATTCATTTACCGTCACTCCCTCAATTGTGAGGCCGATATAACGTATGGCACGCTTATCCACAAGCGTTATCTTTATCTTCGAAGCTTTCGCGCTCGGCTTGGGGTATGCGCTTTTGGCGAATTTCTTTAGGGGAATGTTTAGTATGGCTCCGACTTCCTTCGCTACTCCATAATGCGAGAGACAATCGTGCGCGCGGTTGGGCAGCACCTTAATGTCGATGGCGGTGTCACTTCCCTTTAGTTCCATTCCTTCTATCTCAAAAGCGTGAAAGGTAAGCGCCTCACCTAAGGCCTCGGGTGTTGGTAGCTTTTTATCAAAATACGTCTGTAGGAGTTTGTAGGAAACGATCATAATTAGTTGCTAGTGGATAGTTTGTCGTTACCAGAAAGAAAATGCTGCTTTAGTTTTTCTCGTAATATTTTCTCGGCGGATTTCTCGATCATCCCCTTTATCCCAAGTGCAGTCGGAATATAATGGTATCCAAAGTTTGGATCTGAATATTTCTTTCCCGCCACGCTTGCAGGCTTCGCATATCTCGGTCTAAAATGCCAGTGTACTTGGGGTTTTTCTCCATCTTTATATGCATTGTTCATAAGGCATGACCAGTTAAACATTTCCGCGTGAAATTCCTTACGAAAGAAATTTTCTAATTTCTTCACAAGCTGAAAAAACTCTGACTGTTCTTGTTCGTTCAAATCACCGAGAGATACGCATTTACGATTCGATACAATTACCAGTCGTCCAAAATACGCCTGGTCCTCGGCGAGAAATGCTGTCCAATATTTGCTTTTAAAAACTGAAGCACTCATACCGTTCCAAATTGTTTAACAAGCCGTAAATCGCCCGAATACAATGCGCGCACATCAGGGATGCCGTACTTAAGCATAACTAAACGATCTACACCACCACCAAAGGCGAAGCCTTGCCACTTGGTCGGATCTATCCCGCCTGCCCGCAACACCTCAGGATGAACCATTCCGGCACCCATAACTTCAAGCCATTTTTCTACATTGCCGTTCTTGTCTGTCCAACCGATATCAATCTCAACAGATGGCTCAGTAAACGGGAAGTAGCTTGGACGGAAGCGTATCTCCATTTTTCTTCCGAACACACGCTCAAAAAAAGCTGAGAGTACGCCTTTCAAATTTGCTAGCGATATATCTTTTCCCACCATCAGTCCTTCGATCTGATAGAACTGCGTCTCGTGCGTTGCATCTGTTGCCTCATAGCGATACACCTTTCCAGGGACGATGATGCTTATGGGAGGCTTGTGAGACTCCATATGCCTGATCTGTACTGGCGAGGTGTGAGTACGCAGAAGTAAGCGCTCTATCCCGTCCTTGTTTTTAAGTATTGTACCATCTGCTGTTGTGCCTTCTCGCTGGTACTGCTTTAGCCAAAACGTGTCCCACATATCGCGCGCTGGGTGATCTTTGGGAATATTGAGTGCGTCGAAGTTATAATGCTCGGTCTCTATTTCCGGACCATCAACAACGGTGAACCCCATCCCGCCAAAGATGCTTGCAATGTCCCGCATCATAAGCGTTACCGGATGCAAGTGTCCCCGCTTGGGTGCTTTCCCTGGAACGGTGACATCGATAGCCAATTTCTCACGTAAATTCATTATTTTTCATTATAGACGCTCGTCCTGAAATATCAAAATCGAAAGCGAGATACAAAAAACCCACCAGTGTGGGTGGGCTTTTGTATTGATCAGCGATTTGGGTCATTATTTTTCTATGAATTTTACTGCGGGTGCGACTCCCGTACCACTCACAAAGAAACGAGCGAGAGGAACTCCAGATAGCCACACAGCGCCACTTGCAGGACCTACGGCAGTAGGAGTGAACCTAATGGTGATATCAACTTGTCCACCAGCAGTGAGATTATAGTGACAAAGTCCGTCAGTCAGATCGACAGGATTTGTGCACTTAAACGGTCCTGTCACAACAAATGTTCCAGATCCAAGATCGACACTGCCTGAGTTTGAGATAGTGAATGTCTTATCTTTAAATTTACCGACAACAACGGGTCCGTAATTGGTGTCGCTACCACGAATATCGATGATCGGGGCAAATATGCCTTTACCAAAGACATCTAAGTATTGGCGACCATTTACTGCGTTAGAATTTATTGTCAGTTGGGCAAAAAGCGAATTGACTGAATTTGGAGCGAATTCTATCGTAGAGATGATGTTTTTACCTGAATCAATATTGTAAGTACAGTTGAGTACACAGTAAAAATCTAGCCCTGGTGCCTTCACTTCGGCAATATTCCCCGTCAGAATGCCTAGTCCAGTGTTTGTGATGGTAATAGTCCTTCGGCTGTAGAGTCCTTGATTGGTATCAGGAAAACCTCGACTTGTTGGGTTGACAACTATAAAGGGGTCGAGTACGCCGGTGCCTGTAATTGAAGGGTACGGCGCAGTTGGATATCCTACGTTGCCCCCGTTCGATGAGAAAAGCGGGAACGCCGCATAGTCTATAGCATCGGAGGGATTGAACTCGATCTTTACCTGCTGCGACTGACCGTTCAAGAGATTTGTAAATACACAGCTGATACATGAAAAGGCCGAAAATCCCGCTGCCTCTTTACTAACATACAGATCGCTTATCTCTTGCGAAGAAAGCACTCGGTTATAGAAACGCACTTCATCAATATTACCGTTAGCTATACCCATTCTAAAACCACCGGTTGCCGTACTCGGCCTGCCATAGAGAAAGGTGTCGAGAACATCAACAATCAGAACGCCATTCACATATAGTCTTAATTGCGCTCCGTTCTCAACGCCGACAAGATTATACCAACGCCCTGGAATAATGGTGTTCGGAGGGCTGAAATGATAGCTTCCTCCACTCCAGTCAAAATTGACCGATCCATCGCTCCGCACCATAAAACGCGTGAATTCATGGGAAATGAACATATTATTTGTTAATGAATCAAGCTTGATCCATGCAGAGATGGTCTGAGCATTGGGATTAATGCTAAACGGAGAGGTCACCACATAGTCAGTTGCAGTCGGAGAATAAAGTGCTTTGCCGCTCTTTCCCGTCGTCCAGCTGGGGTTATTTACGAATGATGCGGGGTGCCCTCCACCTGAGGAATCTGCGACCGTCGTACCCGCACCTTCGTCGAATTTCCAATACCCTACCAAGCCTGATGATGAAGGTACGACAGACGCCAGTGAAGGAATGGTGACATTGCCGTCAAGCGATCCAGTGCCGGTATTTGTCACCGTGAATATTGCAGTCGTAGGCTTTCCAACACTAACATTACCAAGTGTGATGTTAGTATTTGGAGAAACTGATAGATATGGCGAACTTACTGAGTGACCAACGAGATTAAGAGTGACTGTCCGCGGTACCCCATCTCCGTAATCGTAGTTGACGACCAGTGGTTCACTAAAGTTGCCAGCAGCATTTGGCCTAAACTCCATTTTGATTCTTTCGTAATAGGGACCCGATCCATAACCACTAAGCGTTCCGGTGCAAGCGACGGCGACATAAAATCCTCCAAGACAGACGAAATGTGCGGTATTCGGGAACGAATAATTAACATTCGCACCGCCACCCCTGTTCATGATATAGAGATAGAAACTTTTATTCTGAACAGTGATATCTCCACCAAAATTTGTTGTCCCTACATCATATGTTGCTCCGGATGGAGGCAAACACACAAACGTTCCCAAGCAAGCCACCGTAGTATTGTATGGCCAGTCTGTGTAGCTGAGCCCAAAATCAGGCTGGGCTCCACTACCATACAGACTAAGCATTCCTACGCCAGAAAGAATAACCGAGCCGTTATATGACTTCACAAGTGTCGGTTTAAAAGATATGGTTATGGTTACCGATCCACCTTGGGGAATGTTGTAAGTGCAGTTTGGATCAACACAGGTATAGCCTAGGGGTAATGCTCCGACTGAACCACTGAGTATTCCGACTCCAGTATTTGTAATAGTGACCGAACCAGTCACCGCATTATTGACGAGCACTGTCCCATAAATAATCCAGTTATTCCCAATGAAGGCACCTACGGGTGAGGTATTACCGTTCCCGCTGAGATTTGATATTGCACCAGCACCTGCATTCATAGTATTACTGAACGATGCGACTGCATTATCACCTGTTGCAGCTGAGGGACAATAACGCAGTGTGACTTGTAGCCAGCCGTCCGCATTAGTCAGCGCATATGCGCAACTTGCACTAACACAGGTAAATGGAGCTGCGACGGTTACCGCACCGGACAGTGTTCCTGCTCCGCTGTTTCGTACATACTCGAATCTATCGGCACAAGAGCCGACATTGACGGTACCGAAGCCTACGCTTCCATATTGTGTTTGTGCTATGGGCTTGTCATTGACGACAGACTGCAGGGCGACCGTCTGACCTGATCCGCCACTAAAACCTGCGCTGTCATTGTGGGTGCCGACGACTACTGGAACATAGTGAATCCATATGGTCGTAGACTGTCCTGCATTTAAACTATATGTACATGGGCCTGTGCAGGTGTATTCGCTTGAGTCGAATGCAACACTGCCACTCAATATTCCTCCACCGGTATTAGATACAGATATCGGCTGATCAGCCACAGGTACCCCAAGATTCACCGTTCCATAATTGATTGTTGCTTTACTGACTGAAATTGCAGGGGCAACTGCACTTAAGACACTATTTCCTATAATATGCCGCATCTGATACGTGATAGTGCTTGGTGCGCTCCCCTCACAACCCGCAACGGGAGATGTGTTTCCGCAAGAAAATGAAACATTCTGATCCACAGAGAGCGGTGCCGCTGGCGGAGAATAGGTGAGATATACCGGATGCGCTGTAGCGCCGTCTGCAGGATTTACGACATATGAGCAAGATGTGCAACTAAAATTAGCAGGGAGACCTGAAATAGAGCCGGTGAGACTACCCTGACCCGTGTTTGTTATGTAAAACGTGTTTGTAACCGGTGCACCCACGACGGTGTTTGCATAATTAAATGCGGGGTCTGTGGCGGGAGTGATGACCATACGCGGATATGGCGGTGTCCCGACCGTATACATGCGGTCCGGCCAAACGAGGTTGGGGGCGAAATTGTCAGAACTCGTATTACAGACAGGTGTGTAATTGGTCCCAAATGTGTCATTGTATGCTTTGTTAACCGCGCACTTCTGTCCGCCCCAAAAGGTGATATACATATTGTGGGTTCCATCGGTCTGCGCGCCGATATCAAAAGACCAAGTGCCTGATGTGGTTGCAGTACCGCCAGCATTGGTAATATCAAAGTAGCCCTTACCGTTATTTACATCTGTGGCTTGAGTTCCACCTGAAAATGCGCCTGTTGATGTGTCGATGACGGCATCCTTGTAGACATAGATATTGCCCACCCAATCAGGTGGGAGCTGCCATGTACCATTCGCGACCACATGTGTTCCGAACACATATGACTGTGAACTTGAAGGGCTTTGCCATGAAGGTACCAGAAAATCTCCGGTGACCGCGTAAGAAACAAGCGGCAAAGCAAGAAGAAATGCGGTGATGGTGATGAGGGCGCTTTTTCTCATAGGGTTATTTTTTATTGATCTTTGTGCTATTTTTTATTAAAGGTGTAGTTATGTTCGGGGCTGGAGGCAAGACAAGTGAGTCGGCTTTGTTGTTTATGCTCGTTGACACAGATAGTTCCGGATGTATGATCGCCCCCAATTCCAGAACGTGCTGATTCCACTCTGCGGGCGTTATCTTTGGTGTTTTTTCCGGAGAAAGAGGGCGGTTCCACGTCGAAGTACTGTCGCGATAAACAAAGACCAGTATAACGATAAGCGCAAGTACGATAAAGGCGAAAATTAATGCTGACCTGCAGAACACACATTCCCCCTTATCGTCGATGTGCCTAAGCACATCCTTTAGCTGATGTCTTTTAACTGAGGTAAACATATGTATATATTATATACGGATAATCGTCGTCATCAATGGATGAGGGGGATAACGCATGAGAATAACTAGATTTTAGTCTATTTTTTGAACGTAGTTGGAGGAGGTGGCTGGGTCGGCGACTGAAGACCAGAAGTGGGAGGTGCGTTTTTAGTGCTTGTTGCTGTAGGGTGTAAGACGGCACCCAGTTCAAGCACATGCTGGTTCCAATCTTGCGGTGTTATCTTTGGGGCATGATCAGGAGAGAGTGGAACATTTAGAGTCGCCTTATTAGGCTGCATTAAAAATACGAAAATCCCGACGAGAACGAAGACAATCAATGCAAATATCTTTACGAATTTGCATATCGTACATCCATCCCCGCCATTCTTCATATCTTGTAGAACTTTTCTGAGTTCTTTCTGCTCTGATTGCAAACTGTCCATTTATGACTTAATTCTATACCAAAAGACTCTTGCTCACAATTACTAATTAAAACTATGGGTGCGAGTTAATCTCAATTTCAATGAGAAAAGAACTGACTGTGGCAGTTTTTTATTCCCACAAAAATACCCCGTCCAGTAAGGGGGGATGGAGTGAGTTCCTCCGCAGGTCAAACAGCTCGGCTGTTTGACTGAATCAGATACCCCGAGCGTAAGCTAGTGGGTTGTTCATTGGAGTGGGAATTGTCCTGTCTCACTAATTACAAATTACATTTGCTTATATAAGCAAATGTAATTAAAAAAATTGAGTAAAAAATTATATTGGCGGTGATTTGTAAATGAGATCTAAATTTCAGATTGTGGACTTATACCGATTCAGACAATATACCTAACACAATTTTCATACGATATATCGTAAGGCTTATCATGCATGACACTTTCTGATTTCATGCGATATATCGCATGAAATCAGAATCCTATCGAAAGTTAATTCCGCGAAGAATTTAGAACAAGAAATTTTAATAATAACGCACACGTCATTTTAGAATTTATTTTAAGTAAATGAACCTCCCCGCGGCAGAGCCGTACCCTCACTCGCTCCGCTTTGTATCGGCGGGGTATCACAGGAGCTTCGCACTAAATATTTTGGAAAACCAACGGTTTCCCAAACCCTTCCTTAGCGGAGATCCCCATGGCAGAGCCAGGGGGTATTAAGAGGAAAAAAGCCGTCCCATTAAGGGCGGGAGGTGTTTACTTGCAGGTCGCGATGTGGCAGTCCGGCGGGCACTTGACCAAAGCTCCGCTTGGGAAATCAGATGTAATATATAACAGCAATCATCGACTGAGCGAGGGCTATAGCTGCAGTGTGTGCTTTGTAAAGGGTTAACGCTTTGGAGCCGCCTCCCAGATTCGAACTGGGGACCTACTCATTACAAGTGAGTTGCTCTACCAACTGAGCTAAGGCGGCAATATTATTAACTTTCTCGTTTACTTCACAATTTATAACATCTCACTTGATACCTACCAAGACAGCGTATTTGGGCAATCTTTCGTTGCCTCATACTCGGACTTTTGATTAGGTAACAACAAATATACAGGGAATATGGGTTATTGCAATGTTCACGAATACACATCAATACCCCACTCTTTCACCTACGACACCTTTGCGGGTATTTTTCTTATGTTCAGCGATATATTTCAGGAAAAACGAAGCGGTCTTTCCGCGCTCCGAAATCATGCGCCCAAATAGTCGCCGAGATAATGCGAGGTGCCCACGTTTGCTGTAATGGAGTATTGCTAAGCCAACTCGAGAGGTGTGGGGTTTCACTCGTTCAGTTAAATGAGTTATGAACAGAATGAAGTGATATATCTCATCCCTGACAAATTCACCAATTCCTCGTGCAGGTGTAATTGCAGGCGTAGCTTCCATCCCCCTTCGAAATGATACGTAGCAAACAGTTCCCGATATTATCAGGAATGAAAGGCCCCAAAGAAAGACAAGGAATATCATAAGTTTAGTATAGCAATTTTTATTTACCTACGGCAAAACGCGCATATCGTGTCAATTCAGTATTCTCGCCAAACTTCTGAACTGCGCCCTTGATCATATCTCCCACTGTTACATCAGGATTCTTAATGAAAGGCTGGTTGATAAGTACTAGCTCCTTGAAATATGTGTCCATCTTGCCCTCTAGCGCTTTGGACTTTATTGCTTCGGGCTTTCCTGCCATTGTTTTCTCAACTTCTTCCGCGAAGAAATCTTTTGCCTTATTCTTGTCTGCTTCACTTATATCTGCCTCAACGCGATATTTGGGGTTGGAAGCTGCAACGTGCATCGCTATCTCATAGGCAAGCTTTTTGAATTCTTCATTCTTGGCGACAAAATCTGTTTCGCACGAAAGCTCAACCATAGCAGCCACTGAACAGTTGCCGTGTAGGTAAATCTGCACAACTCCCGAAGCGAGCGTACGTTCCCCTTTCTTTGCTGCGAGCTCACCGCTCTTCTTGCGGAGCATCATTCGCGCCTTCTCCATATCGCCGCCTGCATCCTCGAGTGCCTTCTTGCACTGCATGACCGCAACACCGGTCTCATCGCGCAATGCCTTGATAGCCTCCATGCTTATCGCTTTTGTATCTGCCATAGCTTTGAATTTAAAAAATAATTATCAAAACACTAACGTGGGTGCCACTACGAACTCAGGAAATTGAGCGCAATACGAAGTCCTGGACCAAGCCGGTGTTTGAGAGGACGTATGAGTGATACGTTCTCCGAACCCGGTGCGGGAAGGACGAGTAGTGCGCCAATTTCGTGGGTTCGTTAAGCGCGGAGCTTTACGCCCGCTTCGTATGCCGTGCGCAAAGTCTCAAGAAAATACTTCACGCTTTTAAGCGCTGAATCATTCGCGAGTATAGGGTAGGTGATCTCATTCTTATTGCAGTCGGTGTTTAAGAGAGAGATAGTCTCAGCCTTTACCTTGGTAGCTTCCTTGACTGCGATATGCTCTTCGCGAGGATCAACAATAACGAGTGCGGCTGGTGAGCCTTCAAGACTTGCGATACCTCCGAATTCTTTTTGAAGCTTGGCCATCTCACGCTCAAAGAGCAAGCGCTCTTTCTTTGTATACTTCTCAAGCTCACCTTTTGCGAATTTGTCAGTCAGATCCTTGAGGCGCGCGGTGCGCTTCTTGATCTCGGACCAGTTAGTAAGAATTCCTCCGACCCAGCGTTCGCTTACGTAAGGCATGTTGAGGGATTTTGCAACGGCCTCGACGCTATCGCGAACCTCTTGCTTGGTGCCAACAAAAAGCACCACCTTACCAAGCTTTCCAAGCTCAGTCATGCGAGTAGTGGCCGCTTCGAGCATCTTGGCGGTCTCCTCTAGGTCAATAATATCTACACCATTTTTTGCACCATAAAGGTACGCCTTGGTGGAGGCATGGCGGCGCGCTCGGGAATATCCGAAGTGAGCACCGACATTGAACATTGCGTCTATTGCAGTATTTTCAGTCATTTTTCGTTCCTCTAAAACTATTAATAAGTGTTGTGATGCTAACAAAAAACCTTTGTTTTTGCAAGAAAATACTCATCATTTGCCTTTTCGCACAAGCGTGAAACTCCCCCCATTGTCGCCTTCAATATCCCATGCAGGAAAATACTTTTTAAAATACATACGAAAGAGTCTTGAGCGAGCCAAGAGCGCTTGCCTGCCATTTCTTTTTATTTGCAATACTTCATCGTGTTCATTTTCAAGCGCACTCATAACCTCGTAGCCCTGAAGGCGCCCTGCCTCTTCTAGCGACCAATCTGCCTTTTCAGATAGCTTTTGTCTTGCATCATCTATCTCTGCTTTCGAATATGTTGTTGTTGAGGGATCGATTTCAATTTTTTCCACATCTTGAATTTCTTTGATTCGGTTGACGAGCATGAGTAAAGTCGAAAATATCTCTTCGATTCCACCCTCAGGAAGATCGAGTGTCGCATAATCGTATTCTTTAGTCTTGAACCAAATCCCAAAAGTTTTTCCACCTGCTTCTTGCTGATATATTCGAAATAAAAAATGTAGACCTGCTATCGCCTTTTCAAATTGATATGAATTAAATTCAACCGTTTCATCATCATTCTTTTTTTCTTTATAAATGACTCCTGATTCCATGCCCTCTCCGGTGGCGGGCATTCTTCTGTCCCACGATCGTTCGCTTTGCCAAGACATGATCTCTGGCATCAGCGGATCCACATCTTCGATTTTATTTTCACTATGATATTCGTTCATCGTGATATTATACACCTTTATCGAATCGGTATTTTAGGGCGCGAAAGGCATCGAGTGGGGTCTTGAGCAGTTCCTTGACCCGCTCAATGTGTGATGGGTTGAGGTTTGTTACATAGAATGCGAGCGGAAACACACCAAAACCGCAGACCCATATACACCATACGCGGGCGCTATGATATGCAGACGTTGCGCATACGACCTCACCACCGCCGTGACGCTTGATGATATCCCACGCTACCTTTGTCTCCGTAAGCGTATCATGCCCGTGCGGATTTTCTAAAATAGAATCTGCGGGGACACCCTGCGTGATCAGATAGTCACGCATCATACTCGAGAGCGGACCACAATCCCCCGTCGCTTTCTTCATCCCGGCCCCCAACACGATCTTTGCGAAAGGATATTTTTTAAATGCACGCAGGGCGGCCTTTGAACGCAGTACGGAAACATAGTCCGTTTCGCATGTCTTTGCATTGAAGCCATACGCATAGTCGACGATGAATACATTCTCTTTCATGTTGTAAAATAGTGCCATTACTCTTTGATGCGATGTCATTCGGGCTCATCTTCTGCACTCCCCATTTCCCCACTTGAGGCACGCTCTCCTACGGTTGTAACTACAGCCTCAATATCCCCGGCAAATATAGCGTCAATATTGTGCCAAGACTCTTTGACGCGATGGTCTGTGACGCGATTTTGCGGAACGTTATATGTACGAATTTTTTCCGAGCGGTCGCCTGTGCCAATAGAAGAGCGCGCTTCCGCATTCTTCTTTAGTTCTTCCTCATCATTCAATTGCTCAAGTTTTGCAGCTAGTATGGACATGGCCTTTTCGCGGTTCTTAAGCTGCGATCGTTCGACGGAACAATGTACATGGATGTTGGTTGGCTTGTGGACAAGATGAACTGCTGT
>JAYTUL010000050.1:0-6797 GCA_043744555.1 bacterium
GAACCAAACGTTGTAGTTACCATCAGCGACTGCGACACCCAGGGGGGTTGTGAGCTTGGCTTGGTAGTTGATGGTGCGAGGTGATGTGAAGGATTGGGCGGAAGCGGTTTGGAATGGAACGACAAAAAAACTCAGGATCAATATCGCCGAGAGAGTTTTTTTCCAAACTTCGCTAAATAAAGTGAACAAACCCATTGAAAATATACGTCACCGATCTCTCTGCCACCACACAAGAGTACTTCCATTTTTCTAAGTGAAATACGCTAAAAAAATGGATCGCTCCAAGCAATGAGATCAAGAATCCGTTAATTGTTATTTTAGCACTTAACCACAACGTTTTTGGGATATTTCAAATAATAATGGGGATAACTTAATCGTTATTTTAAGCCATATTTTTGGCGTCCATTTACACTTTATGAAACTTGCATGAATTGCGGCATACATGGTAGGGGGATAGAATGAAAACACATGAAATCTAAAGAATTTTTAAAGAATCATAAACGCAAGTTCATCGTCGGTGCACCAATTATTTTTTTGTTACTCATCAATTCAACAAGTGCGTTAAGCGGAGGAAATGTTTTTCTTTTTGGAGCCACAAACGGAACCTTTGTCGGAGTAGGAGATGGTGTTCCTGTCGAATTACAGATCTCAACCAAAACACCAGTGAACGCAGTCGGTGGCACCGTGACATTCTCACCCGACATTCTCTCAGTCGACTCTGTCACCCGCAGCTCTTCGATCATAGACCTGTGGAGCGAAGAGCCGCTCATCTCAAACATATTCGGCACGATACATTTTAGCGGCGGCATCGTTGGTACCAATGTCGGGACTGTCGGCAATCATGGAGAAGTTTTTACAATAAATTTTCGCGCAATAAAAACAGGAAAAATTTCTCTCGTACTTAAGAACGGAGAATTACTTGCGAACAATGGTGAGGGAACCAACGTGGTCTCGGGATCAAATTCACTCACCATCTATGTCCGCTCGCAAGGACTTCCCTCTCCTGACGTTAATGGTGACGGCTCACTCTCGATCTCAGACATTAATGCAGTGTATATAAAATCTTTCCGCGCTTATGATGAAAAGTATGACATCAACGGCGACAAGAAAATTGATTGGAATGATGTGAAAGCACTCATCACACTTTTGTAAAAAATATTTATTGTAAAAAAATACGTGATCACTCACGTATTTTTTTACAATAAATATTTTTTGAGAAAACTTTTTGGTCTTATTCTAAAGTCTAGTGACCGGCATGCGTGTAGGTTCTCTTTTGCCGAGTATCACTGTCCCGCGTCCGACAATAGGCAAAGGTTGAGTGTGTGCCCCCCCACTCGAGCGATCTCCCTTTTCATCATTATCACCATCTTCGTCAGGCACATCTTCCTCGCCGTCATTGCCATTTCGCATACGACGCCAAAATATCCAACATCCAAAGCATAGTACGACGAGTCCGATGACGGCAATAGGGATCATCTGATGGCGCTTAATAATGCCCATTAATGACGCATCAACAAGGGCTTCAAGGTGTGTGCTCTCTTTGGATATGGCACCTCGGGAGTCGTGCATCACAACCCACACGTGGTACGTGCCCGGCTGTAGGAGTATCGCACTTATAAATTGACCGTGACCATTTGCATCGACAACAAATTCCTCGATGCTTGGTGACTCATCGCCGCGAGCAATGTTTACGCTTTGGTGTGAATTAGGGAGAGAGTCGATAGTGAGTGACAGTTGGTCACCCTCAGAGAGTTTTTTGGTCAAAAGCGCTGCGGTGGGTGCCGGCAAATTTCCCACAGAGAATTGCAGTCTTGCTGATGCACTATTACGCGCTTCATCGAACACCGTCATTACGAGATCGTGTGTACCGACAGCCTGCGCGGGCAGATGTGCTTCATGACTTCCATCATCATTCCACGTAAGAGAATTCTTTCCATCAACGGCAAATTCATAGTGATATATCCCAGAAATAGTATCTGTTGCTGATACAAGAACGACAATATTGGGATCTGCGCTATCACTACGAGGCTTTTCGCTTATGGAAACTGCGGTGGGAGCTACGGTGTCGATCTTCACGCGATAGTTTGTCGTTTTTTTGCTTCCATCTGCATACATCTCAGTAAAATGTACATAGGATATTCCCTGATCGATATTTTTTATCGTCTTTTCGTGCATAGTCGGATCGTATGAAATTGTGCCGTCTCCTGTCGGTTTTTTATTGAGCGCGAACAACACCTTCGTTACTCCTGAAGGACTTATCCATGTGAATACTCCGGTGGTGGTGCTGTACCATATATTCTGATCGGGAAATGTCGTTGAAGTGAATGGCGTTCCCGTTGCGGCTCCGAGCACTTCCCCGCTACTTGTTACTGTGGTTGTTGCTGTTACAAGGGAGGCGATATTATCTGAGGGACTGCTCCGGCCAGAAGCATTCTCGCTCGGGATGACATTATATACACCCTCATGAAGCGAGGTGAGAATATTCCCGCCCGTACCGTCAGCAGCATGTACTGCCGCACCTGAACCGATGCGAATATGTATCTCCCCGCTTCGAAGTGTCTTTAGGGAAAATTTGAATATTTGTCCGCGCTCAAGCACGGTCGACGTCGAGAGAAGTCCGGCAAAAGAAAGCTCACCGACATCATTTGCAAATGTCGGAAATATAGTCCAAGAGGTAAGTGGAGAGCTGCTGGCATTAACACCCGATACTTGAACTTCCTTGGGGTCATACTCAATCTTACCCTCTACGGCATTGATAGACTGTCCACCGCTTGTAACGATAGCTGTGAGTGTGACTGTTTCGCCTGTTGTATAAGTTGCGGTAATCGGCGAGATAAAAAGTAGAGCATCGGATGCATATGAAACATGAAACCCGCTGAAGAGAACTATCGCAAAGAAAGTCACTCCAATTTTAGAGTGAGTTTTTTGCCATGCCGTACGCGCATTGCTATGCCTGTGATTCATCATTTTCAGTATTAACAACAACTGGAGCTGTTATTCGTTGCCGTCTCGAATAGAACCATGAAACTAATCCGAGAATAAGCACAACTACAACGGATCCAAGAATCCACCATAAGGGTGTACTCCTGTTAGAGGAAGAACTTGACTGACTCCCCTTTCCTGCGGCAATCACATCTCCAGAAGGTCCGAGTATCGACTCCTGCATATTACCAGCGTTGTCTATCGCTCTTACTGTTACTCGGCTTTTGAGCTCCTGATCCTTGAGTACATATGGACTTGTTGCTATGACAAATGACGCTTGTTCGTTCTTTCCGCGCGTGATACCAAGCCGTACCGGATCATCTTCGCGCACCTCATAATGATGCACGCCGCTTTGCTTATCAACAGCTAAGAATACAATAAAATATTTTCCATTAAAAGTGCTCGCGTCATGCGCTATTGTCACCTTGAATTCATCAGGAGGAATATTGTCTGCGTGCACGATATCGAGCCATTCATTTTTTATACCGGATGAAGTAAGCACATGAGTAAATGTTGCATTTTTGGTCGTGAGCATAGCTTGGCTACCGAAGCCATCATTCAAAAGAATTCTTGTACTCGAACCAAATGTAATATTCATCGGAAGCGGGCCAGTCGCGGTCTTGCCACCAATCATGTTTCCGGGGACTCCGAAGATAACCTTTGCGAGAATATTGGTCTTCCCAGGATCGCCTTGCACTCGGCCGCAATAACCCGCGGGAATGCCCCCACTGAATGTGAGTTTTCCATGTTCGGCATCGATGAGAGGCTCGTCAGTCCACAAGGTAAGTAGTGACTCACCCTTTGAAACAGCAGTGACCTTTACCCAATCAGCTGGATAAAGCAGTTCGATAGATGCCGCGTTTATACATTCACCGGGGGCAGTATCGAGACGAAGTGTAACGACGAACATGTCTCCCGGGCCATAGCTTCCAGTACTTGGGTCAAGCGTGAGTGTAGCGGCATATGCAATGCCTGAATGAGAAATATGAAATAAAGAAAATGGAATAAAGGCAAATACAAACGCAAGCAGAACAAACGCGATTTTAGGTATTTGATATTTGATATTGAAAAATTTTTCCATATGTATGTTCTTATTGTAACACTACTCTTGATTCAACCCCACACTCGTTATCCTCACTACTATCCCGTCCAATTGAAAAGTAAAATAGAAAAATCAGTCAGATCAACTTTGCCGTCGCCATTGATATCGGCGACAGGACTCGAAGTACCCCAATGAAATAAGAGTATTGAAAAGTCGGTAAGGTTCACCTTACCGTCACCGTTTAAGTCCCCAGTCCCAGGTACTCGAACATTCTTGGAGCCTACATAAAAATTAAGCGCCTGACTGTAGCCGCTCTTCGCCTGCGCTCCCGTACCAAATATCTCAAACATTGCCTTAACCGCATGAAATGCTTCGTTTGAGAGTAGGTCAGTAGGGATCGCTGCGCTCCATAGACCTGAGCCGCTTGAAGTAGCCACCGCTCTTGCCTCGGGCTCTTTGTCAACATATAGCGAGACCTTCGCAAGAGGCGCAGTGGTACCGAGTGAGTTGATGATATCTCCAAGGCTTACTTTTTTGTCTTTTATGTCGATGGTCGGTGGAAGGTATACGTTCGATACAGTTGTCACTGCGTTTTGTGTAACTTGGAAAGTCGTGGTGAATGTTATCGAACGAATACCCTTGCTGTCTGTTGCCCAGAAGCCGAACGTTGTTCCTCCTGGGGTAACGTTTGAAGTCTCATAGCTGAAGTCAGCACTGGAATCAGCCGTTGCAATACCCGCAACTTCGCCGTCCTTTAGAATGTTCACCGAGCTTCCAGGGTAAGCTTTACCTTGCAAAATAACCCTCGTCTGCGCTTTTACCGGAATATTTCCCGTGAATGCCCCACCTCCACCCCCTGCGGATGCAGGTGGTGGGGGTGGAGGAGGTGGTGGAGTCGGCGGAGTTGTAGTTGAAACGGGGGGAGAAAGCTGAACACAACTATTACTGCAAAGGTCTCCGACAGTGCCATTAGCTGCGCCATCATCGCATTGCTCACTGTAAAGTGCCTGCAAAACACCATCACTGCAGTAGGGTCCATAACCCGAACAGGTTGAGTTGCAGTGTCGCTGTGCGGAAGTCGACCCATATGCACCAGTGTTGAAAAGTCCATCATCACATACTTCTCCTCCATCGATGATGCCGTTATTGCAAATAGAGATGGCAATAGTTGTGGTCACGAACGTTGCACTCGCAGAAAAAGGAATCGCGAAAAAAAGCGCGAGCGTGAAAAAATTTACTATCCAAAAATGACGAGAGGGTTCCCGTCTTCGTGGGGCGGATATATTCATATTCATATTCATACTATCGTCCTTATTCATGAGATGAACTATCGCTTACGAGAAAGGTCAATGACACCAGAAGCGGTCGAGGTACGTGGTCGTGGTCGAGGTAGGGGAGGTTCGTAACGGTCATCTTCATCTTCGCGACGAGGGCGAGGGCGACGTTTGCCTCGCTTGCGCTTGCGCGAAATGACGAAGGCTATTGTCGCAAGCAGGAGAATGGCACCCGGTAAGATCACGGATAATTGATCAGAAAGCTTTAGTCCCTCAAAGCCGTATCCTTCGTAGCCAGCGAGACTGCCGCGCGCGAGGATAGAGAGCGAAAGTTGTCCCGCCTGTGCTGTGGCTGTTTCAGTTTTCTTAATATCGTATTTGACGAGATAACTCCCTGGAGGAAGCCATGTTGGGAGATATGCATAGACTTTCTTTGTGGCGAATGGGAGGGTCGTTTCTAGTGCATTTGTATTTTCTGCGGTTTCAAGCAGCTGCGCACCTGAAACATCATAGACATGGAACTCTACTTTGTATGGTGCTGCGGGAATATTACCGGTATTTTCAAGATAGATCGCGAACTTCATCTTACCCGGAAAACTAAGCCACCATTTCTTATAACCCTCTTCAGCCTCAAACAGCTCGACGCGGTGAACACTGAAATCGAATATTTGGTCGACAACCTTAAGGTTCACGTCTATCTGTGCACCGAGCGCGAGTGACACTCCCGTACTTCCCGGCTGTGAGGAAAATGTACGGACGCGAATATTTCCATTGTAAGCTCCGAGCTTTGCGTCGTCAGGAACGCGAACTGTTACATGCAGTTTCACTTGTGACTCACCTTTAGGGAGTGTGAACTTAGAGCCTTTGTCAGTCGAAAACCATGACTCGATGCCGGGCAAATTCATCGTCAGTTCTGCATTGAGATCTTCGACCGGGTCACTGCGCACTATGATTATTTCTTGAGTGAATTCTGAACCAGGTCGCAGAGTCTCATTGCGAACATATGGCGGAGTAATACCAAAACCTGCAAACGCAATGTTTGTAAATCCTCCCCAAATAAGGAGAGTAGTGAACGCAAAAAGTATCCCTCTTTTCATGCAATTAGGGCGTATTTATTGTACCACAATGGGCAGGCAGCATATTTGCAACAACAAGTTCCCTGTGGATGAAAAGTGGACATCAAAATCATTTTTCTCACTTATGTGAGGCTATGAATTGAGTGCAGTACTATTTTTACAAGATTGAAAAATTGAATGAAGTACGAAGGTTTGGACTGAGAAAAGATTAAGAGACGTATTCATATACGTTGACTAATCTTTTAGAAGGAAAACCGAGCGACCTAATTTTTTCGATGTTTCGTCATAGAAAATGGAAGTGCCCGCAGGATGCGACCTAAAATTTAAGGCATATAGTACCAAATAGGTCTTTTTGACCCCTCAAACTGATAAAATACGTTGTTATTAAAAGCTCGCTTTCAATTTCAAACGTATGAATAGCAA
>JAYTUL010000051.1:0-24491 GCA_043744555.1 bacterium
CCTCATCGACTCCGATCAAAAATTTTGCACGTGACTTCATTTGTGTAGTATAAAAAATCCACAAAAAAAAGCGACCTTTTGAGGGGTCGCCTTGTGCGCGATAATGCGCGAGTTAAAGAACTTACTTCTTTTGTGCCGGCGCGTCGAGGCCGAACATGAGGTTGCTACCTTGCGGCAGGATTTGGGAAGGGGTTGCCCCGTTCCACTTGCCTGCAGCCACGAGCTGCGCTTGCGCCTTGATCATCTCGATATCGAGATTGATCTTAGCCATCTGTGCTTCTTTGGCTTTAGCGAACTCCTCAGCAGCCTGACGGTCTGCAAGAGCTTTTGCGACAACCAACTTGTTGCGCTCGTCTTGTGCCAACTTTTGTTGCACGGCGACCTGCACATCCATCTGTGCTTTTTGCGTGTTATTGATTGCTTGCTGGATTGCTCCATCATCAAAATCGAGACCGCCTGCGTTGCCAAGGCTCACGATCGTGATGCCGTACTTCTTGAAGTGCTCCTTTGCTTCTTTCTCGACGAGCGTAAATACGGCATTTTTCTGCGCCTTGCAGTCTTCGAGCTTTCGATTGCCAAATTCGCGAGCAGCGATGTCTTGAATGAAACCACGGATGTTGGAGTCCATGATCTCACCCAACTGCTTGCCAGCGTGCCAGTAGAGATACGTTGCCGCATCTTCTTCCTGGATGAGAGCAGTCACGTTGAAGCCGACGTGGAAGTTGATCGACTCGAGCGATTCAACATGAATACCCGCACTCGCGCCTTTGACTCCAGCCCACTGACGGGTCTGGAGACTACGGTCGACCTTGACCACGCGCACCGTCGGGAGATATTCGAAGTCACCAGGTAGACGGCCCGTATTGCGTTGCCGGATCGGGATCGTGATGCGCTTCGACTGCACCATCTTTTGCTTCAAGTACTCGACCGACTGCACCTGCTTCTGTGCTTTACTGTCGCCTTCTAATGGAATGACGAAAACAGTTTCGTTCGGGCCTGCAGTATCGATAGGTTCGATATAAGCGGGGCCGCAAGCGGCCATGAGGGCTGCGGTGGAGAGGACGGCTAGCGAGCTGATGATTTTTTTCACGGAGTGTTCCTTTCTGTTGTTGAGGTAAGGGTAGATCAGGAATTGTCGGATTTCTGTGCGGCGAACAGCTTGGTCAAGAAGGTGCCCCAGATGAGGAGCATCGACAGGACAAAGACCGTCAACAGGGTGTTCCCAACGACGTTCGTCGTGAGCATCTGAAATTGGGGTCAGGCACCACTCATTTCTAAAATCCGTGATCTAATAATTTTTGAATCAGTGATAGGTACACCACCTGAAAAAAATTCTGAGTTCGAATTCTTCGGGGGATTCCGCAGTCCCAATTTTCCCATTTAACAACTCCCCCCAATCCAAGGGTACCCCTTGATAACGGTGTCACCTTATATACCTATATTATATGTTATAATGATTACTGCTTTCTTGGTACTTTCATTTTGGAGTTCGGACATGCATTTTGCAAATTTTATGATTTCAGTTTTGTTGTTAATTTATGCGACAAATTCTAATGCTGAAGATCATCAGCGTAAAAATGGCGATATGGAGTTAAATCTTTGGGGGGCATCATATCACCTTGAAAAAGCACCTGTGTTCCGTACATGGAATGAGCGCAATCCCGGCATCGGACTACGTCGTTACTTTGGGAAAATCTCATCTGCTGAAATGTTCTTGACTGCTGACTATATAGATAAAAATTCTACAGGTGGGTCATACATGCAAGCTGGTGTTGGGATTCAATTTCCGGTCTACCGGATACGAGAAGTATCCTTATTAGTCGGAGCTGTAGCCGGTGTTGGACGCTATGAAAATTCTTGGCAACACCAAAATCATATTTTTTTGGGTGCTTATCCGTTCGTTGCAATACGCAAAAATGACATAACGCTTTCTATCGGATATATCCCCAAGGTCAGAGTTGGGGCAGTCGAAACATTTCCTTCAATATTTGGAAATGCTAGTTTAAAATTCTGAATCAAAAATCCACACTACCAGAAATAGAGTGGATTTTTTTGATTGTTTTTAAAAAACTACTGAGTGTTCATTTCACTGACTTTTGCGCGCGTAAGTGGACCAAAAATTCCGACCACTGCGAGTCCGTTTGCCTTTTGGAACTGCATGAGTGCCGTCTTAGTTTTAGGACCAAACAAACCTATTGCATTTCCCTCTGTGAGGAACCCGTGGCGGATAAGGAAGAGCTGGAGATTGGTGACATCTTCACCAGATGTACCGACCTTGAGGCTGCGCCTCCATGCCGCATTTACGAGACCCTTTGGCACTCCGCCTGTGGTACTGCCTGAAATGGTCGTGAGTGCTACAGCCGAGATTGTGGGAGTTGTCGGAGTACTTGTCGCACCCTCCTTCCCAACAAATACTTTTACGGTCGCAACGTCGCTTCCATATTTTGCATTGCTACAAGTTAGTGTGTACGCGGCATCGGAACCAAGCTTAACTATGATCTTGCTGCCTGAAGTTCCAACTGCATCGTTCCAGCTTCCACTTGCGACGCATGAATCGCTATTTACCGATGACCAATTGAGCGACACTGAGCCGCCAAAAGGCACATGGTCTTCAGAGATACTGAAGCTTACCTTTGGAGCCACTGCAGCGGGGACAGTTGGGCGTGCTGCGTTGCCTTCAGTGTAAAGTGCCTTTGCCTCATCAGCGGTGAGCGCGCGATTGTAAATGCGCACGTCATCGAGGTAACCGTTGAATGAGCCATTGAGCGGCACTGCATCGAGAGCGCCGATACGATAACTCCATGTTTGATTAGTGATTTCGGGGAACCAGCGGCCGATATTGTCTCCTGCAACTACCACCTCTTCTCCATTGACGTATACATGGTAGCCCAGACCATTAGCGGTGAGCGTGAGGTTGTACCATTCATTCCTATTCAAGAGGCGTGTCGCCTGCGCCTTACGATCGTTCGCATTTGTTGTGTCACGGAACTGGAATTGAGGGCGTCCGTCCCTGTCAACAGCAAGTGCTGCGTAGACATTGTTGTCTGTTGTTGATTTGGCAGAGAAGATGATGTTGCGATCGGAAAGATTGTTCATGTCTAACCAAAGTGAGACAGAACCCTGACTTCCAGTAAGTATGCCGTTAGGCAGTGCGACACCTGTGCCGAGTGTGCCGTCCATGCCAAGTGCGGTACCCACCTTACCAGATGCCCAGCCGAATCCCGTAGAGCTTCCGAAAAGTGCGCCATTTTGCCCTCCGACGCTATCGCCTGCACTTCTTCCCATGCCCTCATCAAATTTCCAATAATTTACCTGATCATTTGTCGTAGCGAACGCAGTACTTCCTAAGAGCATGGCGACGACTCCGGCGATAAAAGCAATCTGTTTATTTCGTTTCATATAATCTTTTATTAATTAAATATATAAATTTTTTTTATAGGAATTTTGAATCCGAGTACGATACGACGTCTTGCGCCGAAGCAATTACGAGAAGGCATAGTCTGCTATGTTGACTCGACTTGCTAAGGGAAAGACTAGTAGCGTGCCGGCTGCGAAAGTCCTATAGGTCTTGGCTGGTGGAAACAAAATCTCCCCCCAACTCACCCGCCTCCAACTTACCATCCCGTGCCTCGACCGCAATGGCGAGCTGGTGCGCGAATATCTTTTGTGCTCCTGCCACATCATCACGATGCTCCCCCCAGTACTTGAGCACTGGGTCTTGCAGAGCGCGTGAGTATGAGAATGTAAGCCCCCACGGATGCGGTCCTTTCTTGGTAATTGCATCAAGATTGAGGAATGCCTGTGTCGGTGTCTGACCACCTGAAAGGAATACTACTCCGCCTAATTCTTTAGGAACATGATCACGAAGTGCACGCACAGTACGGGTCGACACATCTTCTGGGTCGACGACAAAACCTGAATCTTTACCAGGAAGCACCATGCTTGTCTTGAGTATCGCCCCGGGAAGATGCACTTTAAATTCTGTCATGAATTCAAAAAGTTTCTCGTAGACGAGATTCATAACTGCTTCGCAAGTTTCGGAGGTGTGAGTTCCGTCAAAAAGTACTTCAGGCTCAACGATAGGAACGATATCAGCGTCCTGGCAAATTCGGGCATAGCGAGCGAGTACGAATGCATTGGCACATATCGCACTTTTGGTTGGTGTAGCGTCACTGATAACGATCACTGCACGCCACTTTGCGAACTTTGCTCCGGCATCTCGATACTTCAGCATTCTCTCAGGGAGTGCATCAAGTCCCTTCGTGAGTTTCTCGCCCGTGAATCCGGGAAGATCTATCAAACCCTCATCAACTTTGATGCCGGGTATAATGCCCGCGCTCTCAACAAACTTGGCCATCGATTCTCCAGAATCAACTTTCTGCCAGAATGTCTCATCGTAAAAAATGACACCTGAAAGAATACCCTTCGCTTCGGGGGTGGTAAGTAAAAGCTGTCTATAGAGACGTCGATTCTCTTCAGTCTCTTCGACGTGCACAAGAGCAAAACGTTTATTGGCGCTTGTGGTTGATTCGTCGGCAGCGAGTATACCCTTACCCCTCGCAACAAGAGCTTTCGCGACTAATTCTAATTGTGATGTATTCATCCGCGCATTATAACAAAAAAGACATTCACATGCCTATTCACACTAGAAGTTTATGGTTACCTCAAAGTTACTGCAAATAACTTTTTTTATCCTACGCTGCGCATGTTATACTTATCAAGTAAAATAATTTTTATATATGCAACCAGACTACACAGGAGAATATGACTTCATTGCGATAGGCGACACCGTCACTGACGCATTCATCCGCATACAACAGGCGAGCGTGATACATATCGAGGGGGGCGACGGAAAAGTCGACGAAGAGCTTTGTTTCGTGAACGGCGCGAAGATCCCTTATGAGTTTACAAAAGTGCTCGCAGGCGTAGGAAACGCTGCAAATGCAGCAGTCTCTGCATCGCGCCTAGGGCTTAAGACGGGGTTTGTCTCAGATGTCGGAGCGGATGAGCAAGGTAAGGAGATACTTGAAGCACTCAAAACTAACCACATTGACACGACATTCGTACGCTCGCATGAAGGTAAGACCTCAAATTATCACTACGTCCTTTGGCACAATGCTGAGCGTACCATACTCATAAAGCATGAGACCTATCCGTATAAGCTTCCGGAGATGGGCTCGCCGCGCTGGCTTTACTTCAGCTCAGTCGGAGACAACTCGCTCCCCTATCACGTCGAAGTTGCGGAATACCTCAAAGCACATCCTGAGGTGAAGCTCGCATTCCAGCCGGGAACATTCCAGATAAAGCTCGGTAAAGACGCACTCAAGGATCTTTATGCCAATACTGAGATCTTCTTCTGCAACGTCGAAGAAGCACGTATCATTTTAGGCACCACCGAACCTGAGGGAGCAAAGCTCCCACAAATGGTGAGCGCACTTGGGCCAAAGATCTCAGTTATTACAGACGGACCTAAGGGCGCATATGCATTCGATAGCTATACTGGCAAGAATTATTTCATGCCCCCCTACCCAGACCCAAAGCCTCCTTACGAGCGCACGGGAGCAGGGGACGCATGTGCCTCGACCATCACCATCGCACTTGCACTTGGGCTTCCTATCGAGACTGCACTACAGTGGGGACCGATCAATTCAATGTCGGTCGTGCAGTATGTCGGTGCACAGGAAGGACTTCTCTCTCGGGAGCAGCTCGAAAAGTATCTCGCTGACAGACCGGCAGATTATGTCGCAAAAGAAATAACTCCATAAAGACAGTACGCGCAAAAAACCACAGACATATAGTTTGTGGTTTTTGTTTGTGCTTATACTGCGACCGGACCGAGCATGAATTGATTTATCAGATGGGTAGAATGAGGGGCTGTAAATTTGTTGTAAAAAAGTATTCCAATCACGAGCGCAGCAAACATGAACGCGACAAGTGCGGCCCCTGCTGAAATGTCTTTGCTTCGCTTTATTACGATGTGCTCATCAGGGTGCAGCTTATCGAGCATTTTCTCAAAAGCAGTATTGATGAGTTCAACTATCAATATTAGGAAGTAGGAGCCTAATAACAGTATGAGCTCTGATGACGGGATCGGTGATAAAAAATAGATTAAGGCTCCGCATATTGGAAGACCGATGTTGATCTGAAGCATGAAACTTTTGTCTATGCGATATGCGTGCGACAGTCCCTCCAAAGCGGAAGCGAAACTGCGAACGAACTTATGTATTATCCACATAGATACATATTACCATTACCACACTTACTTGATATAACCTGTATAAGATAGTAGCCTAATTATAGTTTGTTCCCCCAAGGAGAGATCATGTTAGATACGGAGGCCTATATGAATGCAGAAGTATTCGCTCGTCATAGCGAACAATTTCCTAAAAATAACGGATTTGCACAATGTGCAGACGCGCTCGTGAGTCAAGTCGAAGCGACTTTGGCTAGTGGGCCCGTCTGCAAAATTGTCATTCCCGAGGATGGCGCATTTGCGCAGGTACTATTCCCTCTTCTTTCTGTAGAGCAGTGCTCTATGACTCTAGCTAGGCACAAGCTTCCTCAAAGCGGCGCTTCGCCCATTCCTTATTACCTCCTCACTCTGCGAAAATTTATCCGCAGAAAATGAGCTCCCCCTTCGCATTCGTGCGAAGGGATTTTTATAAAAAAATTCTACTTCGTACTTGAACAGGCCGTGGGTGCCCATAGACCGCGCTCTTCCGTGCGCGCGTCATGCTCGGCGTTTTTGAATTCTTGCTGATATTTATAGGGATAACGATAGGTGTACTCATGCGCATATCCTTCTCTGATCATCTGAATATTGAAGAGTGTTCCGTCTGAGGTGTATATATAGAGCAGCTTTCGTCCATATTTATCAGTTGTATCCTGAGTAGGGTCAGACTCTATGGAGACCCACTTCCCCGACAGTATCTCTTTCGCCTTATTGGATGCTTCTTTACCGAAGCACTCGACTGGTCTGCGCGGGTCAACGGTCTCAGGAGTGTTAATACCAATAAGTCGTACGCGCACGCGCTTACCGTCAATATCAAGATCGACTGTATCGCCGTCTACCACATGCTCTACGCAATAGACTATCCCGCTTGCAGTACCTTTTGATCCGCACGTCACTCTTTTGGACGAATTTGTCGTATTGGTGTGCGTGCCGATCAGTGCTGCTCCTGTCTCAGTGTTTGCACCGAAATAGCTCAATACAGCCAAAACGATAAGTGACACGATTGTTTTGTTTCTTCGCATTGAGGCATTGTAACCCAAGAATACAAGATGCACGCTTTAAAGTTTTTGCTTTTCCCAAAGCTCAAAAAATCGACCTTTCTTCGTGGTTAGCTCATCAAAACTTCCGCTTTCCACTATCTGCCCGTCTTCAATGACAATGATGCGGTCCATCTCGCGGATGGTTGTGAGTCGATGCGCAATCACCACTGCGGTAACCGTCTGGAAAAATTCGTGCAGGGAAGTGCGAATTTTATCCTCGGACTCGATGTCAAGATGTGAAGTTGCCTCGTCGAGGAGAAGCAGCTCAGGGTTCTTGAATATCGCGCGCGCTATCCCTACTCGTTGCCTCTCACCACCCGAGAGCTTGATCCCTTTCTCTCCGATAAGCGTGTCTACTCCCTTGGGAAGTTTAGGAAGAAAACTTTCGACATGTGATACGGCCAGCGCCCGGTGAAACAGAGTTGCATCATCCTTGTGCTCGTCGTTAGCTAGAGTAATGTTCTCTCGCAGGCTGAAGTTAAACACTTCTGTTTCTTGAAGGACGCAAGCGACATGTTTGAAATAATCCCGCTTACTTACCGCACGAAGTGACGTGTCATCAATGGCGATTTCGCCAGAATAAGATTCGTGCTCCTTGAGAAGCAGCTTGAAAAGTGTTGATTTTCCTGCACCCGATAGGCCAATAATCCCGACTTTTTCACCGCGCATGATCTCGAATGATACATCTTTCAACACCTCGGTACCGCCGTAGGAAAACGAAACATGAGATAGCGATATTTTCTTCCAATCAGGCGGGAAAGAAACTTTTCCGTCCTCCCGATCTATGCCGATCGGCTCCTTCAAGACATCCATCATTCTGCCAATGCCCAGTTTGGCGATGACGTAGTCCTGAGTAATGTCGGCAAGTTCGGCAACGGACTGCAAGAGCTCGTTAAAATAGCCGTAAAACAGAAGGAGGAAACCAAGTTCATAACGTCCTTGTGTGATCCCGTACGCAATGTAAGCCATAACCGAAAGCCTGAAAGCATGCGACCAGAGTGCTCGAATGGTGTTACCCGTCTGAAACCAAAAGACCCGTTTGATAATCTTACCGAACAGATCACCTATGTTACGCTCCAAAATTCCGCGGAGAGCATATCCCATGCCAAGTACTTTTACGCTTCGGATATTGTTGACTGACTCAAACAACAGTCCCTGCACATCTTCCTCTTTGGCATTCACGACTTGAGCAGATGCCGATGCGCGCTTGCGAAAAACATATGCGATCAGATAATACGTGAGCAAGAATAGTAGCGTGACAAGCGCAATACGCGTGTCAAAGCGTCCCAGGACGATCGTTATGCCAATAAAATTGACGATGATCTCTATGAAATTATTGACCCATATGCGTACAATACGATTGAGACTATCTCCACCGCGGATGATCTTCTTTAATTTGTTGCCGGTATTCTCCCGTTCGTGCCATGAAATATCGAGAGAAAACATATGAGTGATACTTTTTAGCTGCGCGTCGAGAGATATCCGCTCGCCTACCCCGAACGCGAGTATTCGCGCATAATACTGTCCGGCATAACGCACAAGAATAGCAAGGGCAAAGAGGAGAAAGATCGAGACCAGCGGAGCAAGTGATTCATCGCGGTGGTGTTTTGTAAGAAAATTAATGAGTGACGCAACGGCATAGGGCGGATACAACCACGCCAGATCGCCTGCAACACGCAAAAAGCTCGCGAAAAGAAAGCGCGGAAAATACGGCTTTATAAAAGATAAAAGATCCCTGATAAGTTCAGGGGCGGGATAATGAGAATGGGAACTGGTTGGAGGGGGCATGATATGACAATAGCAATTAATCACCCCGCGGCAAGCCGACGGGGTAAGGCCTAGTTAATGGGCACTAAGCCCGAATAAGCGGTAGTGGGTGTCTTAGTCGTTGGGGGGGGATGCACGAGAGCCATGTATCTTCAGTATATTGGGAAACCAAGGGTTTCCCAAGCCCTTCCTTAGCGGACATCGCGGCGAGCCGCGAGGAAATCACTACGCGTATTGTATCACAGCTAAGACATTTTATAAACATCGATCATTTCCCCACATATTTAAAAGATGCCGACATATACGAAGATTCCTTATGTCCATTATGATATACTCCCCTGATGTTCGATATTGTCACCATCGTCACCAATGCTGGGTACCTTGGTATCTTTCTTATTGTTTTTGCCGAATGCGGACTTTTTTTCGGCTTCTTCCTTCCAGGAGACAGCCTCCTCTTCACTGCCGGATTCCTCGCTTCACAAGGGCACATGAATATCGTCGCGCTGATATTGTTCACGACCATCGCAGCGATACTCGGTGAAAGTGTGGGCTATATCTTTGGTCGCAAGGTTGGGCCGATGCTTTTTACCTGGACCAAGTCGCGCTTCTTTGATCCCGCACACGTGCATCGCGCACATGCATTCTTTGTTCATCACGGGAATAAGGCGGTTTTCTTTGCACGTTTCCTTCCTATCGTCCGCACCTTTGTCCCCATTGTCGCAGGAATCGCCAAGATGCCATCCCGTCAGTTCACTCTCTACAATATCGTTGGTGGTGTAGTCTGGGTGTCGAGTATGACCCTACTTGGATATGGACTTGGAAGTCATGTAAAAAATGCCGATCAGTATCTCTACCCTATAATCATCACCATCATCGTGCTCTCATTCCTCCCCGCACTTTTTGAATGGCACAAAGCCAAACGCGCCACTCGCAAACACACGAAATAAAATATGCGCTTCTACAAACCCCCGCGCAACGTCCTCATCCTTGGACTTACCAGTTTCTTCAACGATGTTTCTTCGGAAATGATCGTTGCGGTATTCCCCGCATTCTTCGTTTCCGTGCTTAAGACTGGAGCGAGCTCACTTGGACTTGTCGAAGGCCTCGCCAGTGGTGCCTCGAATCTTATTAAAATATATGCGGGCAGGCTCTCTGACCGGCTCGCGTCACGCAAGCCATTCATCATCTTAGGCTATTCGCTTTCCGTTATCATTCGTCCCGCATACTTGCTTGCTGGAAGCTTGCTGCCCGTGCTTGGCTTACGCTTTCTCGATCGTGTCGGTAAAGGCCTGCGTGAAGGCCCCCGCGATGCCATCATCTCACTTTCGACCAAACCGGAAGAGCTCGGCCGGGCGTTCGGATATCATCGCGCAATGGATACGTTCGGAGCTATTATCGGCCCGCTGATCGCCTATCTTATATTGAGACAATATCCTGCTGGCTTTCATGTGGTATTCATTACTGCATTCATTGTCGGTATTTTCGCAGTGCTCTCGACACTCTTCATCAAGGACGTTATCACGGATCTTAGCAAAAAAAATATTACACTCGGGGTCATCGCCAACTACCCGCCCGAGTTCAAGCGTTACCTCATTGCGCTATTTTTGCTTTCACTCGGAAGCATTCCGGTCGCAGTGCTCCTACTTGCGACACAGCGCGTCTCGAGCCTCACACTCGCTGCTATCCCGCTTTTTTATATGCTCTACAATGTTTCGTATGCAGCATTCTCATATCTTGGCGGAAAACTAAGCGATAAACATGGCGCAAAGGATGTCATCTTGCTCGGCTACATCATCTTGCTCACAGGCTACGCTGTGCTCATATATGCCAAAAGCACCACGATATTCATAGTGGCGTTTCTTGTGCTTGGTCTTTTCCCCGCGCTTACCGATGGAGTACAGCGCGCGCTCGCTTCGACACTCTCACCGGAAGAAACAAGAGGTGGTGCATTTGGGCTTGTAAATGCCACGTCAGGCTTTGGGCTTTTGTTTGCGGGTCTTGTGGGAGGGTATCTGTGGGAGCATGCAGGTAGTGGTACTGCACTTCTAGTCGCCGGGGTATTCATCGTCCTTGGCATGCTCACCCTAGAAACCATTCCCCCAAAGAGTTCTACTTAAGCACATCCCAGATAGCCGGATCTGCACCCCCATCTATTTTAAATATCGCGACGCCTTTGATGCCGAGTTTTTTCGCAAGTTTAACTTTCTCAGCCACAGCATTCGCATCGCTCCATGAGACATAGCGGATAATGCCATCTTTTGAGTAATTAAAACTGAGCTCCCCTGCTGCATTGTGCGAGCCCCCGAGATTCACACCAAGGCTTTGCGCGAGTGAGCGCGCATATGCATCACTCACCGCACCGATACGTGAATATGTTGAAGTTGCGGTACTCATGTCTACAGAATATTCGTAGCCGTAGGTTGCAACACCGAGCATGATCTTTTTCTTTGAAATGGTCTTCATGGCATCTTTCACGACCTTCTTGACCCAGTCCGTATCCGCAACTGGCGCGTAGATTTCGCGCATTCCCTTGGAGTCGTTCAACTTAATGTCTGCGGTCGTCTGGTCGTAGGTCATAATTCGTACCTCATCGCAGTATTTATTTATGACGACATAATCATTCACGTGCTCGATCTTTGCTGGTAGTACACGAAAAAGTGACGACGGCGGGGTGCGCGCTTCAATCGTACACACAAGTAACTTCTTGTGTGCGTGTAATTTAGCTGACAGCTCTTTGATGAATTTACTGAAGTAGTATTTTGTCGCAAGCAGCTTATTTTCATAGTCGATATCGATACCGGCAAAATCATTACGCGTTACTATGGAGACAATGTCGTCTTCGTGCATAAGTCGGCTTGAGGTGGCAGAAAGTGTGGCATATATTGCATTGCCATGTATCCAGAGAATGCTCGGGATGATCTTCACGTTATGTGCTTTTGCGACAGGCATAAGGTCAGTCCACGGTGCTGCTGCAAGCTTCATTGAGTCGCCTATAGTACCGTCATCTTCCATTTCATAGGCAAAAGGTGATAACTCTGCAAACGTGCCGATGTGCGCGATTGCCTCAGGTGTGCCGCTCGCCTTTTTCCAATAGGGCATCCAGCCGGCGTATACGAGCTTGGATGGCGTGGAAGCCAAGGCAGAGAGAGGGCTCGCGAGAAAGAGGCAGAAAATAATTGTAAGCAGTGTTCTTTTCATAATAGTTTCACTATATAGACAACATCACCCAAGTGGAAGTGTGACGAGTTTTATATCACGATAAAGTTCAGCAGTAATTTATAAATGAACTATATATTCACATCACAATCATCACTCATGTCAAATAGTTCGCATTAGGTTGACAGATCCTCTATTTTTATCAATTGACCATTTAATGCTGTCACAAACCTTGATTACATCTGTTTTTCTATTATGCTTACCATAATCGAGCTAGGTCAACATGTGCTTCAGGTCTAAAAAGGTCGGTAAGCTTCAGAATGAAATATTAAAAGTTTATAAGCATTTTTTAATTTAGATAATTTTAAGTATGAAAAAAATAATTATTACCGCACTCGCAAGTGCTCTTATGCTTTCGGGGGTCACTGCCTTCGCACATACCTCGATAACGTCGGCGACGTCATCAGTATCGACAACTTCTATGAGCCAACTTGCTCAGCTTATCATCACACTTAAGCCAGGAATGACCCACGAGCAAGTCAAATTGCTTCAGGTATTACTTGCATCTGATTCAACAGTTTACCCCGAGGGAACTGTAACAGGATTTTTTGGCAACAAGACAAGGAACGCAGTAAAACGCTTCCAGAAGAATCACGGCATCTCACAAACTGGTCTCGTAGGACCACTCACACGCGCTGAGTTCAATAAGATGCTCAATGCTTCAACAACTACCGTCGCTCAGGAAAGAGAGGATAATGATGCATCAAGCACAAGCAATGGCGCGGGCGGGCGAAACAACCCTCGCTTCTGCTTCACAAAAGCTATCGGTCACACTGTTTCACCAGGATGGAAGAAGCACCATGGCGGTGACAAGGGCGACAAGAAAGGCAGAGGTGAAGGCAAAGGAGACAGAGAAGAAAAGGGAGACAAGGATGACAATGACGATAATGAGGATCTAGTACTTCCCCGCTGTAAGCATGAGGGGGATCACGGAACAACAACACCTCCTGTAGTTGTTACTGATACGACCGCACCGGTTATCTCAAACGTTTCAACTGCAAGTATCACGACCTCGAGCGCGATGATCGTATGGTCAACAAACGAAGCAGCAACCTCTAAGGTTTTCTTAGGAACGACCTCACCCGTATCGACAAGCACTGCAGGTTGGGCAGACATGACACTTCAGTCATCACACAGTGCACCACTTACGGGTCTCACAGCGAACACAACATACTACTATGTCATCATGAGTACCGATGCAGCGAACAATTCTTCTGTCTCTCTACAAGGATCATTTATGACAAACGCCGTAGCTGATGTCACTCCCCCAGTAATTTCAGCTTTCGGAGCAAATGTAACAGGCTCGACCACTGCAACTATCTCATGGACGACAAATGAGGCGGCAACCAGCAAGGCCTACTATGGAACCACCTCACCAGTTACCACAGCGTCGATCTGGAACGTGGTTAATTTAGCCCTCGTAACTGCGCACACCAGTATGCTTACGGGCCTCACAGCAAGCACGACATACTACACCATCGTCGAATCTCGCGATGCCGCAAATAATGTCTCGACTTCAAGTCAGATCTCGTTCACAACGACTCAGTAACACGCTGATAATAGTGAGTAAAAAAACTCCCCACGTAAACGGGGAGTTTTTTTATTTGCGAAATTCATAGATCGTAAACTTTGATATTAAAGTGAAAGACGTGAGTTATTTGCAAAAGAAATTGAAAGAGTGGAATATGTATCACAATGACCTCGAACACTGTGGTTTGAACGGGAAAGCACCGAATGAATTTTCGGCGTATTATTCACAATACTAAACCGCCATATGTGCGTGATTAAAACAGCGAATTTGAAAATGGGTTTCAAATTTCAGAATGTATCTTATTCCAGATTTTAAGAATTAGACAAAATTAGAAAATAAAGTTCGACTTTTGTGTCGACTTATCCCGTTTCCCAGATAAAAACAACCACCCAACTGCTTGGGTGGTGCTATCAAGTGTACCTAGGAGGGATAGCGCTCGTCGCCGATCGTCTTCATGTCTATCGTCACCTCTTCCCCCGCCTTAATGGCAGCACGGGAATAGAAACGATAGTTGCGATGCTCTGCATTCGGCTCCTCAGCGTGGTTGATGTACCAGCCGATCGACATACGGTTGAAATTCGAGGGAGCGTGCACGCCCGACGAATCGAGTACGCAATATCCTGCGAAGATCTCGCTTTTGGGAAGTGTGGCGAGAGTCTTCTTGCGCATGAGCCGGTAGTCATCCTTGGCAAAGATCGGAAGATAAACACCGGGAGGAATGTCCTGTGCGGCAAAGATGCCGACCTTTCCAGGATAAAGCGTGGTGGGACCGATGAAAAATAGCAGCATTATAGACTCCTTTGATGTCTGTTAAGACTATACACTATTTATATATAATGTCAATACCATCGCATGTTTCAATACGCAACCTCCAAGGGGCACATTTAAAGTGTGTCTAGTTGCGTGCCTAGAGGTACTGGTTCTGTAGGGGGTTTTTCCATTAGCCACAGTAGTGCTTCTTCTTTTGTTTTGAATTGCCTGATGTTTACCCGTGTGGTAAGTGATATGACGGTATCGAGCAAGACGCGCGTCAGGTCTCGAGCACCAATGACTGCACTTTTCGCAGGATACTGTTTATTGTAATTAAGTAATTCGCGCAGTGGTGTGATGGGCTTACTTTCAAAATGCGATACTCCACTCACGTCACTCAATATGAGCACATTGCCGGGATGTTTTACTGACATTTCTCTGACAAGTTTTTTTACCTTTTCGGTCCATGCCACGAAAGCATAAAACCGTTCGTTGGTGATCTTGCCTCCGATGGTCAGATAGATGACGTCGTCTGCACCAACTTCTACTTCGAGTGTGATATTGTCTTTAAAAATATGCCGCTCATCCATTGGCGTATTATCGCAAGTTTATTTCATTTTGTAGAGTAAGTTGTCCCACGATGTTTCTCTTACCACTAGAATACATTTGTTACACTAGATTTTGGAACACACCCACCATCTTGGGCAAGAAAAACCGAGTCAAATGACTCGGTGGGTTCCCTTATGTTTCTTTGGCATCAGTGTAGGCACTTTCCGATCCCCACTGACTAATCACAAAAAAAACACTGAGCACTGCGCAACACACATCAGCCAGAAGTTTATAAGCAGTTTTTTATTCCGTAATGTATTTTGTATTCAGTGATTTTAGCAAAACTATAAGAAAATGGGGGCCATACGGCATTTTACTAAATTATGCTGCTTAATTATTATTTCTTTCTTGGTCTCCTTAAATTCTAACCTGAATAGCAAAACACACTCCAAATACGATGATCACTGAGATTGCCCGCAGTGCCAATTTAAGCCTCCCTATTTTCGTTTTCTATGAAAGCACTGTAAAAAATTATTTATAAATCACATATTCCCAAAATGCCATGACTTCACGCGGCAAGGAATACACATCACGCAATTCAGAAAAGTCTGCATGGGCATGTCCCACATCGGTGAACCCGACCTTTTTAAACGCATAGGTCATTCGTGCAATATGAAAGTATTGTGTCACACCGAGTACTTTGTGAAGTCCATGCTTATCCATAAACTGTTTTGCATTTCGTACGGTTGCCATAGTGTTTATACCTTCTGAGTCGGTGATAATACGCTCTTCGGGAACCCCAAGAGTAACGAGGTATTGTTTCATGATAATAGCTTCGTCTTGTCTTTCTTTTCCTGTCCCGCCACTTACAAAAATAAGTGGTGCACTTTCATTCGTATAAAGGATAAAACTTTTGTCGAGTCGCGCTTTCAATCGCGGCGAAAGACTGCCGTCCATATTTACTGTGTTCCCAAACACAACGATCATGTCGGCGGGCTGGGTGGTGTCATGCATGCCAAAGATTACAATGAAGAGCATTTGAAACAAAAATATCCCAATCACCGCTTCCATTATCTTTTGACTACAGTTTTTCATATATTGTGATCAAAGCGTACCACATCATTCATTGCTTATCGCTTTGGCTTTTTAGTTGATACCAAGATGGTGCCATGCACCTCCGTGGAGATATCCCCTCTCGATCTCGCGCAAGGATTCCTTTCCTGTTGCTTGAGCATACAAGAGTACGACGTGTTGATTCCATGAGGTGAGGGATTCGTCCATATCACCGTCATGCTGTCCAACAAATAGCTGGAATCTCAGGGCAGGCCTTTACCGAGCGCAAATGTAAAATACTCTCAGTGGGTACCGTCCATGAGGAGCGGATGGAGAGGCGAAATGTCTGGTGATGATACAGCGCACTTACGCTAATTTCTGTCTTTTAATTGAAAACTCAACCTCTGTGCGCTCTAACGCACAGGATGAACTCAGACAGAAGTCAGAAATAGATTCAAAATTACTATGCAATACAGAACCCACCTGAATTTAATGAGAGTAGCAGTGCGAGAATCATTTTATTATGCGGTTACGATTGTTCATAAGATTCATGCTGAAACCTTCGCCTCTAGGCGAGAGTTTTAACTCACCCTGACTGAGGCTATAAATATTATAGGACTCTTACAATACTTCTTTCAACTCACGTATACCGACCGGTTTTGTAAGATGAAAGTCAAACCCTGCATTCATGGCTTTTTGTTTGTCTTCCTCTAGTCCGTAGCCTGTGAGCGCGACGATCTTTTCTTTGCTGTGTCTATTCTCTCTCAGGAGCTTGACCAGCTCGTAGCCGTTCATTTCTGGCATGCCGACATCAAGAAAGATGACGTCAACGTCGTGTTGTGCGAGAAATGAGAGTACATCTTTACCTGCATAAAGACTGTGTGCGGTGTGCCCCAAAGCTTCAAACAGGCGTACAAGCGAGTCAGCAGCTGCTTGATTGTCGTCTACTATAAGAATCTTCTTCTTGGCTGTATTGCTTATCTTCGCATCTCTGCCATTCTCATTCTTTGATTTTATTGTATGCTCACCAAGAATTAGTGGTAATGAGATCACAAATTCACTCCCCTTCTCCACGCCCTCGCTTTGTACCTCAACTTTGCCACCATGAAGTTGGATAACTTGTCGCACGAGCACAAGCCCTATTCCGAGCCCGCTATTCTTATCGCGCGTTCGTTCTCCCTGATAATACGGCTCAAAGATATATTCCATCTCGGGAGTAGTGATGCCAACTCCAGTATCTTTGACATGAATGGTGACCATCTTTTCACCTTTTGTTACTTTGAGCCAAATGAGTCCTCCGCGCGGAGTAAATTTTATCGCATTATAAAGCAGGTTGAGAAGCGCCTGTTCAATCCTCGTTGCATCGATAGACAACCAGAGCGTTTCTTTCGGATATTCTACTTTGAATTTAAGAGCGGACTTCTCGACGATGGGAGTTATTGCGGTCACAACATTCAGAATGACATTGGTGAGGTCAGTTGGCTTCATGTCGAGGACTATCTTTCCGCTCGTAAAGCGGGTGGTGTCCAATAAGTCGCCTAAAAGTTTCGTGAGATGATCGAATTGATGACTAACAACTCCAATTTCTCCCTCTAGGCTCGGATCCTTATTCTTTAGTATGAGCAATTCGATGGCATTCTTTATCGGCGCAAGCGGATTCCTAAGTTCATGCGAAAGCTGTGCAAGGAAGATGTCTTTGGCATGATCATGACGTGATATCTCATCATAGAGTTTGGAATTTTCCGAGAGTATGCTCAGATAGTGTGCAAATTCTTCTATAAATGAGACATCTGCTTCGCTATACACGCGACCGGACTCAGCGTAGGCGAGGGTGAGGACCGAGATCGTCTTCCCACCTAATATTATTGGAACCATCATATACGAGGTTATTCCGAGTGTAAGCGTATCGGCACGGCGCTCATCGCTCATATCGGGAAACCCCTTATTAATTTGTTCAAGCATTATTTTTACAAAAAACGGTGTTTGAGATTTGATCACCTGTTGCATTGCCGAATCAGGAGAATCGTAAGGAGCATATTTTTTCTCATATTTATTAAACAGGTCGATCATTTCAATGTTTCTGTTGAAAAGCGTGACCTGCTTCGTTTTAAATGTTCCCAAAGCAGTCAACTCGTCGGTCACAAAATCTACAGATATCCAGTCAGCAAGAACTGGTACGAGTAATTTGGCATTCTGTTCAAGGCGATTCTCGAGATTAGGGTCGAGCGAGAGTACGCGCAGCGCCGCCACAAGAAACTTGAGTTTGTTCTCATGTGCGATACAGGCGGATATATCCGTGTACCACAATATGCCGTAAAGAAATTTCCCCTCTGTATCCTTTATCGGAACGCAACTCACTAAGATAAAGCGCTGTCCAAAATCTTTCTTGTTACGATGTTCAAGCAAAAGCTCGTGGGTGGCCTTGCCGTCTACCGCATGCTGGAGTGGAGAATCCGTTGGGTACACAAGTAGGTTGCCTGAAATATCGTAGTATTCATTTTCTTCAAAGTGCGCTGCTTCATTTGTTGCGGTAGGGTGAGGCGTATCTTTACATACTCCGAGCAGGGAACTTTGTGAAATCTCATTACTTTCATGATTGCTGTAAATAATTTTGCGATCAGCATCAAAAACAGTAATGGGCATATCAAGAGAGCGTAAGATATCGTGGAGCATAGCTGTCTTATCGATGTCGTTTTCTTTCATATGTGTTTATGTAGTGGGTATGAATTATAGCGAGTTATAGATGAATTCTTCATGAAGTATGAGTTGTGCTGATTGTCCATCTTAATTTAGCCAACATTGTTTTATTATAGCTATATGATACAGCTTTTTAGTCATTTTGATTAGCATAGGTCTCTCCACTCAACTTTTACCTCATGCACGCGTCCATCGTTGGTAAACTCAATTCTATCGCCTATATATCTAGCCCCATCGACACATATTGTCATTGTGGACTTGGGCTTTAGGTTGATTACGAAATGAATGTTGTAGGCGGGCTTTCCATACGGCAGATGTACTTTTGCATCTTGCCAATCACTCGGAAATGAGGGAACGAAATATAAATACATATGCCAGAACATGAAGCCCATACGTGCTGAAAAATTTCATGAAGAAATGCATTTTACGTTGCAATTGCTGTGCTTGATAACTATATGCGATTCCGATAAGGTGAACTTCATCATTTCTTAATAATTTATCAATTCATCATGATCACCAAAATTTATCCAAATATAATTTTGCCAAGCGTCACCGTTGAAAAAAGTTCATACTTCAAACAGAGCGTCTCTCGCCCCGGTTTTTCTCCCGGCAGAACCATGGAGTATTTTGGTAACGTGAACTACGGCACGAACGAGCGCATTCTTAATCTCATCAAAGAAGGGCTGGTCAATTATCCCGAAGAAGAGCTTTATCTGATAGTTACCGGAGCTGGAGGACCGACGGGAGCCGCACTCAGCTTTTATGATTCCGTTCGTTCCATACTTCATGCGAGCATCACGACGATAGCCTCGGGTGATGTCGACTCCTCCGGAATACTTGTATTCTTGGCGGGACACAAGCGTTATGTTACTAAACACACCACTCTCCTTCTTCATCTTTCAGGTAGAACATTCGATAGTGGGAAACGTTATACTGCTGAAGAGATAGACGCGATAGTTAATGAAGATCGAATCAAAGACAAGCAGTACGCGAGCGTTATAGCAGAGCACTCGAACCTTAGAGAACAGCAAGTGATGAAAATGATGAGATCACACACATTGCTTACTCCTGACAAACTTATTAAATATGGTCTCGCAGAAGCCATACTCGACTAATTCATATTCCCTTAATGTACTCCGGATAGAATGATTGCTTAATCAAGTAATTTATAAAACACATGGAAGATGAAAAAGATCGCTCATCAGGAGCGAGAGACAAGAGTTCAAGTGGGAGAGGCGGCAGCACAAGCAAGCGTGGTTTTGCCTCAATGGATGAAGACAGACAGCGTGAGATAGCAAGTGAGGGAGGAAAGGCTGCACACGAAAAAGGAACAGCTCATGAATTCACCTCAGAAGAGGCACGAGAAGCTGGGCGCAAAGGTGGCGAAGCGCGACATGCAAACAATAATAGCAGCAATAGTAGCAACAAATAACATCTCTATGCCTGTGGGGCTTTAGAACTCAACCACTGTCCGCTCTAGCACACAGGATGGAACCAGACTGAAGTCAGGAATAGATCAAAAATTACAATGCAATACACAACCTTCTTGAATTTAATGAGAGTAGTAATGCGAGAATCATTTTGATAGGCGGCTATGATCGTTCACAAGATTCTTGGCTGAAGCCTTCGCCTCTAGGCGAGGGTTTTAACCCACCCTGACTGAGACTATAAAGTGAGTAAGGATGCTCCACACTACCGTGTGGAGCATCCTTACTTGTGAATATTATCTTATGCTCAGAGTTTGCGGCTATCGTAAGCAAAGTGGAGTATAGCTTGTCGTTGTCTAGGTCGACAAAATATATCACCTACCCTGCATGAATTGGTGAGTTGTGCGATGTGTCGCGTGATTGCTTTCCATCTTTTTATCTGACGTTTATCTTCATCAACCAAACGTCTTCCTGAGTAGTATCGGCAATACCACTGGAACCAGCCACGCGGATCGTGCGCCTCATTGATCCATCCCTTTTCACGCCATATGGACAATGGCTGACTTGCGCGCACGGAAAAAAAGTTAAGCGAGTTGTCATAGAACACTGGTGAAAGCTTTGCGCGCACGAACCATGATTTCGGAAATTCATTCTTACAATCGGTCATATATTTTCCACCAAATACCCCGAGCGCAAGCATTTGCTTTGGAGTGAGATCGGGCTTAAACTCTGGTGCAAAGTTTTTACCCGCCGGCTCACTCAGTTCGTAGCGGTAATTCCTTTGCATCATGTCGGTTATGGTGATGATTTTTTTGTGGCTGCTCATATGTTTATGTGTTTCTCGCTATCTCCACATTTTCATTCGCTTCAAAAAATTATATTCGTGCCACGTTAGCCATATGACAAGTATATCGAGTATGGTGAGGACAAGTAGCCAAGACGAGTGCGTGAAACTAAAGCGGTAGAGTTGGTACACTATGAAGAGTCCGAAAACTATCATTGAAGCAGGATAGAACCATAGTTTCTTTCGAAGCAAGCCGATGATCAAAAAAAGTTTTACTACTCCATGACTCAGCAAATAAAAAGCTGCAAAATGGGTCGAACCGATGGAGATGGTTTCTGCGGTTTGTGTAAGGTATGTGACGAGCGCATCTGGCTTTGTATCAAAAAGATCACTCTCGGTAAGCGAGATGAGAAAGCGCGAAAGCGCGGTAGGGCTAATGAAATAAACAAGCACGCCTGATAGGATCTCCAGTGAGGCGAAGATCGCTTTAAATATAAGACTGACTTCAAAGACGAAGTGTATGTTCTTTTCTTTAAATAATTTCTTTCTATCAAACATCACCAAAGTATACCGCAAACGACCGAGAGCTCAATGAAAAGGAGTTCATGGATATTCGCCTCTTTCCACCAGTATCGTGTTTCCATCACCATTTATACCTAAAATCTTGCACATGAAAAGCTGAGCCTGAGCTGAAGTTGAGTGAAGATTTAGCGCTATGCTATACTTTTATTATGAACAAAATTATCGTAGCTACCCTTGCGGGCATGCTCGCATTCGGGTTTGTATTATCAGCACAAGCACACGTAGGAGGCGGAGCAGAGGCCGATATCAACTCAACATCCTCAATAGGTATCACAGATCTTGGAGTTGAGAATGTAGGAACTCTTCCCTCGAGCCATTTTTACTTCTTCAAAGAATGGAGGCGTGGAATCCAACGAATATTTACTTTTAATAAGACAGCAAAAGCTGAACTCGAACTTTCTATCACCAACGAAAAGGCTGCCGAGATACTCGGCGTCGAGCAGTCAGAACCGGATAATTCTTTGGCGCTCCAGACCGCTATAACGAATTACGCACAAGCACAGGTACGACTCAAAGATCGCCTCGCAGAGGTAGAAGGCGATTCAAATGATACGGGTGTCGCACGACTCATTGAAAAGGTCGATAGCAAGACACAAAAACACCTCTTCTTACTTCTTCAAGTTTCAGGGAGACATCATCCAGGTGAGATAACTGTTACGCGCATGGCTTCGACCTCAACGGCCGGAGATTGTAACGATGTATCAGATTCACGGAAAGGAGGCGGTGACTGCGACGATAATGACGCGATTAGAGAGGCAGTGGCTCTGGCACAAGCCAAGATAGAGGACACCGTCGTTCTGAATGCAGATAACGATAAAGATATTCAAAGTAGAGCGGCAGATGAGATAGCCCATGCGGAAGTTGCGATAGCGCATGCTTTAGTGGGTGACCCTTTACCATCGGGAAAATCGGCGACACTGAACGTCAGTGCGAGTCCCGGCGGATCTTTACAGGCAAAACAGGACGACAATACTCTTCCAGACACTGACATAGACCGAGAAACACTTGCAAAAGGTATCGTCGTGAAAAAACCAGCCGGATCGCAAAGCGACTCCGTGCGCATGAAACAGAGTGAGATAAAGGACAACCGACAAAGTGCGATTTCCGATGTGCGTGCTACAGGAAGTACGCTTGATAATGCGAAGCTACATCTCGCGGATGCGAAAAGAGCCTACGCTGCAGGACATTTTGCACTCGCATTCGGACAAGCTCGGTCCGCGATCGCACTCGCGATGGAGCAGGGGGGCAATGAGCACATGAAGCTAAAGACCCAAGGAGATTTTAACTTGGCAAACAATTTTAAGATTGAGATCGACGGCGTCATCGTCGGTGGTTTTAAACAAGTATCAGGACTTGAGTCAGAAACTGAGCGCATGGAGCATAGTGCAAGCAGTACGAAAGCAAATCGCCCCGGACGGACAAAATACTCTCATATCATCCTCAAGAATGGCACCATTAAAAGCGATACGATCAATGCTTGGCGCAAAGCAGTTATCGATGGCAAAACTGATCGAATGTCCGGTTCGGTTATCTATCTCGATAAGGATGACAAAGAGATAGCGCGGTACAATTTCTTTGAAGCATGGCCAGTGAAATGGAAGCTATCTGAACTTAATGCAGGAAGCGATATGCGCACGATCGAAGAACTTGATCTCGAAGTCGGGGGTATTCGTCAGACGCCCAAAGGAAGTAAGCCAATCCGCGGCAAAGTCGAAGATACCACACACGGAGATGAGTTAAAGTCACCCCATCCCCTTCATGACCAACTACCTCCTCCACCCGAGGGCGTGAACGAACCCAAGCCACAAGCTCCTCGCGAAGACAGCGTGCCAAAGCCTGAGGGAGAAGCGGTAATGTGTACACAAGAATACAGACCGGTATGTGGGACCGATGGCAAGACATACTCAAATTCCTGCATGGCAGAAGGAGCGCATGTCGCCGTGAGCCACGGCGACACATGTACAACCACAAGTACTTCAGGTGGAGTTGAGCTACAAGCGAAGCCCCTTTGACGTAAAAATACGAAAACAGCCCGCGTATAGCGGGCTGTTTTCGTATTAGGTCAGCGTTTAGCAAGATGACCCCTCAGTTTCGTCCGATACTTTCTCTAAAAATGGCCGCCTGTAAATTCCCCTGAATAGTACTTCGTATGCCATGATGAGGGTATACATTATATTTTTTACCATTGCTTAATGGGTCACTCACCTAGCGTGGTTTTGTGATTGAAACAAAACACCCGCCCATCTGATCGATGGTCGGGTGTTTTGCTGTGAGTGAGAGCCTATTGACGTGAGTCGTAATCACGGCGAGGGCCGTTATTACTCCATTCGCGGCGAGGACCTCCTCGGTCTCCACCGCGATCACCTGCAGGGCGATCCTCCTTCGGACGAGCAATGTTGACGGTGAGCATGCGCCCTCCGAACTCTTTGCCGTGCCACATGTCGATTGCCGCATTGGCTTCCGCCTCAGACGACATCTCAACGAAACCAAATCCGCGCGAGCGGCCGGTCATACGGTCAGTGACGATCGTAGCTGACGTAACAGCGCCACAAGCTGCAAACGCGTCTGCAAGCTCCTGATCTGTAGTCGAGTACGGTAATCCACCAACGTATAGCTTTTGTGCCATTGTGTTGAAACTAAAACTGTAATGAATCGCGTCGACCTTCTCGAAACGCGCACGCACTTGAGCCCAGGCTCAGCCACAGCACACGAGAAAACACACGAATGGTAAAATCATACACGAAAATCAAAAAAGCGCAACCATGAAAACGGTACATTCAACAATATATTGCAACACCTGTATCACGATAGAATACCTCAACCGGTGTTAATCCGCCAAGTCGCTTGCGTGGACGAGTGTTTA
>JAYTUL010000052.1:0-24469 GCA_043744555.1 bacterium
TATTCGCGTGCTGATGTTTGGATGGGAATTTCCCCCGCACAATAGTGGCGGGTTGGGTACTGCTTGTTATGGTTTGACCAAAGCGCTCTCGCGCCGCGACCTTTATGTCACCTTCGTTCTGCCAAAGAAACTTGGTGGTCTTGATAATGACTTCATGCGCATCGTCTTTGCAAATATTCGCAATGTGAAATTCCGTGGGGTCACTACGCTTCTCCAGCCATATATCAATACAGAAATATACGATGAATATCTTCGTACTACTCCTGAAAGTGAGATATATGGATTAAATCTTTTTGATGAAGTGCGTCGTTATGGACTTCAGGCGCGCATCATTGCGAGTCAGGAAGCGCACGATGTCATTCATGCGCACGACTGGCTCTCATTCCGGGCTGGTATCGAAGCGAAGCGCATATCAGGTAAGCCACTAATCGTTCATGTGCACGCAACAGAGTTTGATCGCACGGGAGGTAACCCGAACCAATACATCTACGAAGAAGAACGAAGGGGGCTACATGCGGCTGACTGCATCATCGCAGTTTCTCAACACACCAAAAATATCATCATAGAGCACTACGGTGTCGAAGCAGACAAGGTTTGTGTCGTTCACAACGGCATCGATCATGCTGAGCATCGCCGATCCTTACCACAAGCACTTACTCACATCCGTACTGAAGGCAAGAAGATAGTACTTTTTGTCGGCCGCATTACCATACAAAAGGGTCCTGATTATTTTATTAAGGTGGCAAAGCGTGTCCTCGAATACAATCCAAATGTTCTTTTTGTCATGTCTGGCTCTGGCGATATGGAGCATCAGATAATCAGACTCGCAGCCGATATGGGTCTTGGCGACAAGGTGGTGTTCGCAGGATTCGTTCGCGGCGATGATCTCCTCAAACTCTACCGCGCAGCTGACCTGTACGTCATGCCCTCAGTCTCTGAACCATTCGGACTGACCGCACTTGAGGCACTTGCCAACGGCACGCCAATTCTCGTTTCAAAACAGTCGGGAGTTTCTGAGGTACTCACCCACGCTCTCAAATCAGACTTCTGGGATATCGACGATATGGCCGATAAGATACTTTCCGTTGTTGAGAGTAAGGGCCTTCACGATACGCTCGGAGACTTGGGCTCTGTCGACGTTGAGCATGTCACTTGGGAGAAAGCAGCAGGGAAGTGCCACAACATTTACAATGACATCGTCGCTCAAGCAAAATGAAAAATAAATATACCCCAATCATAATAATTTTGGGTATTATTGAGGGGCTACTTATTTGTTATATTTGGTCATATAGTCGTCAACTTTTTGATACCTCTTCTCACTCGAAATTGTCGTCTACATCTATTCCTCTCATGCTGTCTCTCATAATCATTATTAGCTACATAACCGCACTACGCAGAAACTTTTTTCTAATAATTCTTAATATTTTTTTGTCGACTATTATAATGGCAGGAGTAGGATTTCTGACATTGTTTATGGGTTGCTGTTAAAAAAATGTAATTTATCTACTTACTATGCCAAGCGTCTGCCTCTACTTCCAAGTCCACCAACCCTATCGTACAAAAAAGTACCGTATTTTTGACGTAGGACAAGACCATGAATATTTTAACGATAAGAGCGATAAGGATATCAACAACGAAAAGATCCTCCACAAAGTAGCCAATAAGTGCTACTTGCCGATGAACGCCGTCCTGCTCGAGCTGCTCAAGAAGCATCCGGAATTTAAAGTATCGTTCTCTTTTTCGGGGGTATTTCTCGATCAGCTGCAGGAGTTCTCTCCGGAAACGCTTAAGTCATTCCAGAAGCTCGTAGGTACTGGCCGCGTCGAAGTGCTCGATGAAACATACTATCACTCACTTTCGTATCTTTACTCTAAAGACGAGTTCAAGCGGCAAGTAAAACTCCACCGCGACAAGGTCCAACAGCTCTTTGGAGTAGTACCTACTGCATTTCGCAATACTGAACTTATTTATAGCAATGAACTCGCCAAGACCGTCGAAGACATGGGCTACAAAGCTATACTCGCGGAGGGCGCAGATCATCTCTTGGGTTGGAGAAGCCCCAATTTCCTTTATCGATCTCCCGGAACGACCAAAATTAAGACTCTTCTCAAGAATTACAAACTCTCAGACGACATAGCTTTCCGCTTCTCCTCCAAGGACTGGCCAGAGTGGCCGCTTACGGCTGAGAAGTTTGCTAGTTGGGTCAATAACGTCAACGGAAACGGTAACCTCGTGAATCTTTTCATGGACTACGAGACATTTGGTGAGCATCAGTGGGAGGACACTGGCATCTTTGAATTCATGAAAGCGCTTCCAGGAGAGATACTCAAGCATCCCGACAATGATTTTGTGACTGTGACCGAAGCTGCAAAACGCTATCCAGTCGTGGGAGAGTATGATGCACACAACTATGTATCATGGGCAGATGTAGAGCGCGATCTTTCTGCGTGGCTTTCAAATAGTATGCAACATGAGGCAATTGCAAACATCTATTCGCTTGAGGAGAAAGTAATGGCAAGCGGAGATGCAAAGCTTATCGAAGACTGGCGCAAACTCCAGACCTCTGACCACTACTATTACATGTGCACCAAATGGTTTGCTGACGGTGATGTTCATAAATATTTCAACCCCTATGATACTCCATATGAAGCGTTCATCGCATTCAACAACGTCCTCCACGACCTCAAGTCGCGTATTGATAATCCCAAGTCTTCTTCACGCGTACCTACCAAAGTCGTAGCCACTACAGAGAAAAAAGTAGTCAAAAAGAAAGCAGTTGCAAAAAAAGTTGCCGCACCCAAAAAGAAAGTTGTTGCAAAGAAAGCCGCGAAGAAAAAATAAGTTTCGTGAAAAAAATAATTACACATGAAATATAATAGTAACGTACCCGCATTTAATTCAAAAAGTGTTACTAAAAATTATACAATTGGTGTTATCGCAGTCTTACTTGCTCTCGCTTTAGTGATTGCTGGGTATACCGTTTGGTACACGTATCATCGACAGGCAGTCATCGCGGAGCGTATCGAGTGCCAAAATCTCGCTGACAGTGACCGTGATAACGCGCCAATGATGCTCGCGCCGGATGGTACCTACGTGCCGATAATGACAACGTGCATCCCTGTGCCGGTGCCACCGCAGCTCGGCGACCTTATTCTTGGTCGTGCCATACCGAGTGATGTGCCTATCAATATGAAATTGAATCCGTACACGCTCTGGGACGTTCTGTTCGGACGGTATAGTGCGACACCCGACGTCGGTTCGCCTTGCAACCAGTCTGCCACCACGACCGACTGCTCAACACTCCCCGCACCTTCACAGCCTGAGCAACAACCATATGTGCCAGCGAATTCGGTACAGCCAAGCGAGACGTGGATTTCGGCAACGGGAACTCCTATCTCGCTATCCGGTTTTTCATTCGTGCTTCCGGCCGGTTGGCATGGTTCAGTGTATGAAAAGGCGTATGCGGGCGGTTTGCATGTCTTGATACAAAAAAACTCAGAGCAAAGCGGTTTCGTAATCGATTGTCCTCCTGATGGCAAAGGTTTGGAGGCCGCAACGCGGCTATCGATCGAAGAGCGTCACTTTACCAAAGGTGCTACTCCCTATTCTGTCTCATTCGAGCGGTGGACTGCACCCGGCAATAACCCGTGGTATTTTATCTGGGTGCGGATGCCGCAACCTACTGATTCATCAGGAACTTATTGTCTCGTACAAGGGAATGCGACAAAGTATATCGAGGAAGCAATGCGGACGATGTACGAAAGCTTGAAATAACTTAAACCCTTGAATTCAACTTTGGCGCATATCTCCTCGTTTTCTGTTATTGCTGCAGTCTCTATCCCGTACTTCTGTAAAATGCAAAAGCATTTATTTGAATATGTTATAATAATTACATGGCAAAGTCCCTTGCGTTTGGTAATGGATCCTTATTGATATGTGTTGATCGGTACGCTCGCGTGCGTGATCTTTATTTCCCATACGTGGGTCTCGAAAACCACATCGGCGGACACTATGCGCACAAGATAGGCGTATGGGTGGAAGGACAATTCTCATGGACAGACGACAATTCATGGGCTATCGATGTGCGTTCCGATACAGCAAATACAGGTATAACCACGTTATCTTCAGAGCGGCTAGGAATAGAGCTCCATTTCACTGATGTACTCTTTAATGAAAAAAATATTTTTTTGCGCAAGGTAAAGGTGCAGAACAAGGTGGATCGCGAGCGAGAGATCCGCATCTTTTTCAATCACCAGTTCGAGATCTATCATTCTGAGAATTTAGATACTGCATTCTATGACCCAGGAACTAATACGGTTATTCATTACGAAGGTCAGCGCGCCTTCCTGATGAACGCGTCACACGGCGAGCGCGGAATCGACGACTACACAGTTGGAATTTTCCAGATCGAGGGAAAAGAAGGAACATATATAGACGCGGAAGACGGCGTACTTGCCAAGAACTCTATTGAACACGGTCGTGTCGACTCTACCATCGGACTCATACTTCAGGTTCCTCCATTAAGCGTGAAAACATTTCACTACTGGATGACGGTCGGCACGTCGATCGAAGAGGTTAAAGTGCTCAATCAATTTATCCTGCAGAATACCCCAGATGAGATTATGAAGTCTTCGAGAGACTATTGGCACGCATGGGTTGAGCGCAATGAATGGCACTTTTACGGCCTCGGCGACACACTGATTGATCTATTTAAAAAGTCACAGTTTTTCCTTCGCTCGCACGTCGACAAGAACGGTGGCATTATCGCGTCGGGCGACTCTGATATGCTCCAAGGTGGACGCGACACATACGCATACGTTTGGCCACGTGACGCAGCATACGTCGCCACCGCACTCGATTGGACAGGCGACAGACACAGTGCTCGGCAATTCTTTGATTTCTGTGCGAAGCAGATTACCGACGACGGATATATGATGCATAAGTACCGCCCTGATGGCTCACTCGGCTCCTCTTGGCACGGCTGGCTTGTAGACGGTCACCCTGAGCTCCCTATTCAAGAAGATGAGACCGCGCTTATCCTCTGGGCTTTGTGGGAGCACTGGCTCGTATCGAAGGATCTTGATTATATCGAGTCGATCTACAATTCTTTCATCAAAAAAGCTGGAATGTTCCTTTCTGAATATCGCGACCCATACACCGGACTACCCAAGCCATCTTACAATCTCTGGGAAGAAAAGTTTGGCGTACATACATACACAGCAGCTACGACGTATGCAGGCTTAAAGATCGCTGCGCAATTTGCAGAGATTCTCGGCAAGGAACGAAGCGAGCACAACTTCGCTCGCATTGCAGAAGACATGCGCGAAGCGATAGTAAAACATCTTTATAATCCCGAGGATGGGAGCTTTTATCGTTCGCTTATCATCGACCCTAAGGGGGTCACTATCTACGATCGCACAATAGATTCATCAAGTGCGTACGGCATATTCATGTTTGGTGTGCTTCCTCCTGATGACATGCGTTTGGTCAAAGCAATGGCGCTCACCAAAGAGCGATTGACCATCCGCACACCCGTTGGAGGCATCGCTCGATATGAAGGCGATCAATATTATCGCACTGGCTCTGATGTGCCCGGAAACCCATGGTTCATCACGACCTTGTGGTACACGCAATATGCGATAGCAATGGCAAAGAATGACCAAGACCTTGATCAGGTTCGTACCGAGCTTAACTGGGTCGAGAGGAACGCACTTCGCTCGGGTATTTTATCTGAGCAGCTCAACCCTTATACACGAGAACAGATAGGTGCTGCGCCACTTACGTGGAGTCATGCCGAATATATCCGCACGGTTATAATGTACATGCGAAAGCTCAAAGAGTTAAAAATAACCGAGATTCCAAATGTATAGGGCATTATCATAAAATAATATGGATTATCTCGTCCCCAGATTTACCCAATCTTTAATTTTTCCTCAATCTCGGAATCTTCACCGTACTCCGAGTACGCCTCAGTTTCCGCTCAATCTGAAAAATCAAATCTTAAGCAAATCTGAGGACGAATCTAACCATATTATTTTATGACAATACCCAAACAACATCTTGATCTTCGTCACGTTAATATACCCGCATCGACTATCCCAGCAAGCATCTCTCTATACACTGAGGTGCTGAAAGGCTACGCCACGCGCAGGGGGAGTGATTACAAAAGACCCGAAGAGTCCTTGCGTCTCCCATTCGACACGAACATTCTCTCTGATGTGACGCATCTCGTGCAGCGATTGTGGAACACTCAACTGCGCTACATCCTTGTTATCGGCATTGGCGGCTCCAACCTTGGTGCGAAGTCGGTATACGACGCACTCCACGGTACACAAGACGGCGTGCTCGACGGATACCCGAAGCTAATATTCCTCGACACAGTCTCACCACGACTTCTGCTCGATATAGAGCGAATGCTTGAAATAGGCGTCGCGTACCCTGAGGAGATAGCGATCAATCTGATAAGCAAGTCAGGTTCGACCACCGAATGCATTGCGAATTTTGAGATATTGTATGCGTATCTATCGAAGCGTTTCCCTGGTATACGTTCACGTATAGTGGTCACCACCGACAAAGACGGAGAACTTTGGAAGAAGGCAGAGAAAGAAGGCATCTCGCTTCTTGTACATCAAAAGATAGGCGGAAGGTTCTCTGTATTCTCAAGCGTTGGATTGTTTCCACTCGCACTTGTTGGTGTCGACGTAGAGGCATTGCTTGCAGGTGGCAAGGATTGCCTAACGATGTGTTTCGAAAAGGAGAATCACGCACTTCGCTTTGCGGAAGCGATATTTCGCGCACACGAGCATGGCGCAAGCATCATCAATTTCTTTTTCTTTAATCCAGAATTAGAGTCCTTGGGTAAATGGATGCGACAACTCTACGCTGAGAGTCTGGGGAAAGAGAAAGACAAAAGCGGCAAAGTCGTACATACGGGTATAACCCCAATAGTTTCAATTGGCTCCACTGACCTACACTCAATGGCGCAGCTCTACCTAGGCGGACCTAAAGATAAATTTACACTTTTTGTACATGCATCAGAGGTCGCGCATTTCAAGGTTCCAAGCAAGGGGCTTTTTGGTGGGTTAATAAAAGGCATAGGCAATAAGACTCCCGAAGCGATAATGGCTGCGATATATGAAGGCACCAAAGCCGCCTACACTTCACGCATGCTACCCTTCGGTGAGGTGCGATTGCCATCAGTATCTGCTTATACAGTCGGAATGTTGCTGGAGTGGCAGATGCTTACGGTGATGTATCTCGGCGAGCTTTTGCATGTGAATACATTCGATCAGCCAAACGTTGAGGATTACAAGAAGGTAACAAGAGAGATTCTCGAAGATGGCAGCAAGTAAAGGTCTGCCTGCATTTAAACCAGAAAATTATTTTTTATTTATTTACCCCTTTTACTACTAACAATATGTACTTACTCTTCGATATCGGTGGAACAAATATGCGTATTGCTATTTCTCGCGATGGCGTGACATTCGAGGAGCCGAGGATCATTTCAACCCCGAAAGATTTTGATGCAGGCGTACTTGCCATTAAGAACATTGCCACGGAACTTTCTGGTGGCGAGAAGATAACCGCAGCAGGAGGGGGTATAGCCGGCGCACTCGATAGAAATAGAACAATGTTTCTGAATAGCCCGCATCTTCCCGGGTGGAATTCAAAGCCACTTAAGAGCGCACTTCTGCACGCGCTGGGAGCACCCGTATTTATTGAAAACGATACCGCTATCGTAGGTCTCGGTGAAGCAGTGGCAGGCAGAGGCATGGGGCATGGAATTGTTGCATACCTCACCGTTTCTACGGGAGTGGGTGGTGTGAGAATCGTCGAGCAAAAGATCGACGTTTCAGCGATGGGTTTCGAACCCGGTCACCAAATAATCGATGCTGATGCCACACTCTGCAAAGGAGGCGTGTGTGGTACGGGCTTCGACTTGGAAGGTGCGATCTCGGGCACTGCCATCACCGAGCGTTATAACAAGAAGCCTTACGAGATAGTTGATGACGCCTTTTGGGATGAAATGGCACGTGTACTTGCATATGGACTCAATAATACGATCGTGTACTGGTCTCCAGACATCGTTGTCATAGGAGGCTCGATGATGAAAGAGATAGGTATCCCCATTGATCGTGTACGCGCACACCTGAAAGGCATCTTACACATTTTCCCCGAGCTTCCGCTCATCGAGCACTCGGCACTGGGGGACATTGGCGGCCTCCATGGTGCGCTACATTACGTAAAACAACAACTTAATAAATAGAAAAATTACCCGCATCAAGCGGGTCATTTGTTATTTACGGTTCAATTTTTGGAATGTGTATCCGAACAAGTTCTTCGCGTCGGGGTCATGTTTCTCTTCAGAAATAATGTCCCATTCAGCAAGGTTGTAGGGAGGGAAAAATGCATCTCCGTCAGTAGCGGTGTCGACTAGCGTGAGTTCCATTGAATTTGCTGCGGGAAGGTATTGCTTATAAAGCTCTGCGCCGCCTATGATCCAAAAGTGTTTGCCGCCGCCTTCTCTAATTACCTGCATTGGGTCATGTGCAGTTTGTGCGCCACTAGCAATATAGTTCGGGTCACGAGTAAGCACGATGTTTGTGCGGCCTGGCAGTGGGCGATATTTCAGGGAGATAGACTCCCATGTTTTGCGTCCCATTATTACAACGCCACCCATCGTAAGCTTTTGGAAGTGCGCCATGTCAGCGGGAAGCTTTCCCCTCCAAGGAATGTCGTTACCTTTGCCGATAACTCGGTTCTTATCCATTGCCGCGATGAGAGTTATTTCTGGTTTCATATATTCTTTAAAAGAATTGCCCCACCAATGATAGGGCAACTTTAATCAAACAGCAATCGGAGCTTTGATTGCAGGAAGTGGGTCGTAATCAGTAAGCTCGAAATCTAGAAAGGTGAGGTCGAATATCGAATCCACCTTGCGCTTGATGGTGAGCTTGGGGAGCGACTTTGGCTCGCGTGCAAGCTGCTCGTCTACTTGCAGAAGATGATTGAGATAAATGTGGCAATCGCCACCTGTCCAAATAAATTCGCCTACCTCAAGTCCGGTCACATGTGCGATCATCTCTACCAAGAGTGCATACGAGGCAATATTGAAGGGAACACCGAGGAACGAATCACAGCTGCGCTGATACAGCTGGCAGGAAAGTTTGCCATCTGCAACATAAAACTGGAAGAGGCAGTGGCATGGTGGAAGTCCTGCCTTCGCCATCTCGTCGATATCGGCTACATTCCACGCAGAGACGATCATGCGGCGGGAGTCCGGCGAATTCTTAATCTGCTTGATTACCTCTGATATCTGGTCGATATGGCCACCGCTCGGAGTAGTCCAGCTTCTCCATTGATAACCATAGATAGGACCAAGTTCGCCGTAATCTTTTGCAAAGTCTTCATCGGTTTTTATCTTCTCGATGAATATCTTGATACCTTCTTTCCACTCAACTGAGTCAGATTTTGGTACAGAAATGTTGTTACGAATGAGGTATGACTTATAAGGCCATTCGTCCCAGATGTGGACATTATTTTTTGCGAGGTATGCAAGGTTTGAACTGCCACTTAAGAACCACAGCAGCTCGTGAAGCACGGCCCCGAACGGAACCTTTTTCGTAGTGACAAGTGGGAAGCCCTCACTCAGGTCATAGCGCATTTGATACCCAAAAACACTGATAGTACCCGTACCGGTACGGTCTGTTTTTTTGACGCCGTTTTCTTTTATGTGTCTTAGGTAATCGAGATATTGTCGCATAATGCTTTCCTGCTGTCAGTTAAGGGAATAATGAACTCACTGGTCGAACTATATCATGAAGGACAATATCCACAGGAATGAGCTGTGTGGTATAGTCATTTTCATGCAAGAATTTGGATTTCAAATAGAGAAAAAGCTTGGTGGTGGCAAGCTCGGCCGTGCGGGCGTGATACATACTCCACATGGCGATATCGCCACTCCAGCGTTCATCGTTGTCGGGACGAAGGCTACCGTGAAGTCTCTATCACCAGAGCAAGTGACAGCACTCGGTGCACAGGCAGTGCTCGCAAATACGTATCATCTGTATCTCGAACCCGGGGCCAAGATCGTGCGAGAGCACGGAGGCTTCGCAAGGATGATGGGTTGGGAGGGTCCTACGTTTACGGACTCAGGCGGGTTTCAGGTGTTCTCGCTTGGTGCAGCGCTCGGTCACGGTGTATCAAAGATCGCGACCAGCGAAGAAATATCCGCGCATGAAGCGAGTAAAGTACGCATAGCAAAAGAAGATAAAAATGCAGCTACACATGAAAAGCTCGCACATATCGACGACGATGGCGTGACATTCAAGTCTGTCATCGACGGCTCATCGCATCGCTTCACGCCCGAGATTAGCATGCAGATACAACATGACCTAGGAGGAGATATATTCTTTGCATTCGATGAGTGCACAAGCCCCTTGGCACCTCTTTCATATCTACGTACTGCACTTGATCGCACACATGCCTGGGGCCTGCGCAGCCTCGTCGAGCACAAGAAGATTGGAGTATCCGGGGCGACAGGAATGCAGCAGGCATTATATGGAGTCGTGCAAGGCGGAGCACATGAAGATTTTCGTCGAGAAAGTGCACGCACACTCGGCGCGATGGACTTTGATGGTTACGGCATCGGTGGAAGTTTTACCAAGAATGATATAAGCACCGCAGTGCGATGGGTAAACGAAGAACTACCAGAAAATAAACCGCGTCACCTGCTTGGAATTGGCGAGCCCATAGATCTATTTTTAGGCGTTGAGAATGGTATCGATACGTTTGATTGTGTAGCGCCAACCCGCATCGCCCGCAATGGTGCGCTTTATACAGAAGATGGACGCATAAATATTTTTAATGCGAAGTATCGCTCTGACATGAACGCAGTATGTGAGGACAAGACATGTTATGCGCATCAGTTCACGAAAAGTTATTTGTCGCATCTTTTTCGTGCGGACGAAATGTTTGCTGCCACTATCGTCTCGATACACAACCTGCATTTTATTGTCAGTCTGGTTAAAAAAATCCGCCAGTCAATACTTACGGATAATTTTGAGGAATTTAAAGCGCAGACTTTGGTGCGTTATTACCACACATCATCTTGAGAATGAGGCAGATCCTGCTCAGGCTTCCATAGATCGTAAGGATTGTGCGGGGCAGTGAGGTCTATGTCGAGCGTTCCGTACTCGTCGGATGTTTGCAGACAGATCGTATGATCTCCTCCATGACCGCGGGGGAGTCTAGAGTATCCGCTTGGGTCACTACATGTTGATTTGCTACCTGTCCAAAGTGGCACGTTACATAATTTTTGTCGTCCCATGAGATCCTCCTTGGGAATATAACACTAGATTATAGTATGCGTAAAAATAGTGTATTTGCGAACATGCTTTAGAAAAAAGAGCCCAAGCAGTTTTGTGTTCTGCTATGGACTCTGCTCGGGAAGGTTTGTCCAGACACTTACTATTTGTCGGACAGGTATCTTTCGAAATTCGGTTTACCGCGGACGACACGGAGAGCGATCTTGACGTTAAAAGTTGAGGACATCTCCTCAGTCAGTTGTTTGACCAATTCTCCTTCATCGCGACCATGCATCTTGAAAACCCAGTACTTCTTGCTGGCACCGCGTACGCTTTTGCTGAAGCAGATCGTCCCGAGAAACGCACGCCGATGTTCTCGCATTATGAGGCCAAATAGCATCTCCCTCGGTTTCCATGCGGGGTCCGTAGGCACCAGGATACCGAACTGAGAGGTATCGATCAGCTCTTCTAAAGCGACGCCCTTGCACGAAGCGAGGTCGAATCCCTTCGAGAGAATAAACCTCGCGACTTTGAAAGAAAGTAGTTTCTGAGACAGAACGGGTTTATTTTTGACACTCACATTACACTCCTTTGAAGGTAGAATTTGACTGTATCAAGCCACCAAGACTTGATTAGCGACACCATAGCATATATGAGTTCTGGTGTCAAGAGTATGAAATTAAGCACAATGAGCTGCGTTGAGTTTTCTCAGAAGATATTTTTTGCTCAAACTACAACTTTATGATATGTTGTCAAGGTTATGGCAAATTTCAAACTTAAAAGTGATTGGGAACCTGCAGGTGATCAGCCAAAGGCAATTGAGCTTCTGACCGCGGGATTTGAAAAAAACATGCGTTATCAAACGCTTCTTGGTGTTACCGGCTCAGGAAAGACATTCACAGCAGCCAATGTAATCGCGCATATCGATAAGCCCACTCTTGTCATTGCCCACAACAAAACTCTTGCGGCACAGCTCGCGCAAGAATACAGACAATTCTTTCCAGAGAATGCCGTGCACTATTTTGTTTCATACTACGACTACTACCAGCCTGAAGCATACTTGCCTACTACAGATACATATATAGAAAAAGACGCGCAGATCAACGAAGAGATCGATCGTCTAAGACATGCATCGACGCAGGCACTGCTTTCTCGTAAGGATGTAATAATTGTCGCCTCAGTCTCTTGCATTTACGGGCTCGGGTCGCCCGAAGAATATCTTAAGGTCAACCTCAAGCTTGGAGTTGGAGATAAGCTTACGCGCAATGAATTGATCAGAAAGCTAGTTGGCATTTATTTTGATCGCACCAACGCAGACCTTACACCGGGAACATTCAGAGGTATAGGCAACACGCTCGAGATAATGCCAACCGGTGAGATTATGATCTATCAGATCGAATTTTCTGGTGCAAGCATTGCTTCGATCATAAGAGTAGACCCCATCACCCGCGCAGTCGCAAGTGAGGAGCAGCATGCGTTCTTTTTCCCTGCAAAGCACTTCATCACTGCTGAGAATGAGCGACATCGAGCCGTTCTAGACATCAAGGTTGAGCTCGCGGAGCAGCTCTCAGTTTTTGACAAAGAAGGCAAGATACTCGAAGCTGAGCGACTCAAGCGACGCACGAAATACGACATTACGATGATCGACGAGGTTGGCTATTGCAGTGGCATCGAAAATTATTCTCGCCATTTCTCGGGCAAGAAAGCGGGGGATCCGCCCGAAACGCTGCTCTCGTACTTTCCGCACAAATCAGACGGCACTGCAGACTTCTTTACGGTTATCGACGAATCGCATGTCACCATCCCACAGATACGCGGTATGTATGCAGGGGATCAATCTCGCAAGAAGACGCTCGTCGAGCACGGCTTCCGTCTGCCATCTGCAATGGATAATCGGCCGCTGACATTTCCAGAATGGGAAAAGCGAGTTGGACAGGTGCTCTTCACTTCCGCCACACCCTCAAAATTTGAGGCTGAAGTGAGCGAGCAAGTGGTCGAGCAGGTCATTCGCCCCACGGGTCTTATCGACCCTGAAATGGTCGTTCGCCCCATTGTTGAAACAAAGAACAATAAAGGTCAGATAGCAGATTTTATCGAAGAGACGATTAAGGTTGTCGAGAGAAATGAGCGCGTCATCGTCACAACACTTACCAAAAAAATGGCTGAGGATCTCGCGACGTATCTGAAAGAAAACGGTGTACGCTCCGAATATCTCCACAGTGATGTGAAAACGATCGACCGCATCAAGATCCTTACAGAATTCCGCAAAGGAACTTTTGACTGCCTCGTGGGGGTCAATCTTCTGCGTGAGGGGCTCGATTTGCCAGAGGTTTCGCTTGTTGCGATTTTAGACGCTGACAAAGAGGGTTTTTTGCGCTCAGAAACTTCACTCATACAGACTATCGGTCGTGCAGCTCGACACATCAACGGTCGCGTACTCTTGTACGCAGATGTCATCACCGGCTCACTTGATGCTGCGATTAGCGAAACAAACCGCAGGCGCACAATACAAGTAGATCACAATACCAAACACGGCATAACGCCGATCTCAATCAAGAAGAAGATCCATGACATAACAGAAGAGCTTCAGTCAGTACACGACAAGACCCTTAGAGAAATGCTTTTGCTCGACAAGAAGCAGTTCGATAAGGACCCCGCAAAACTCATAAAGCAGAAAGAGAGACAAATGATGAGTGCAGTAAAAGAGCTCGATTTTGAGACAGCAGCACTCTTGCGTGATGAGATACATTTGCTCAAGGGCGAACCCGTCAAAGCCAAGTCGATACGCAGGTCAAGAAAATAAATACAATTTTGCACTTACCAAAAGCACGTCTCAATTGTACGAGATGAATAGTGGGGGTTATATGGCAACCAGTAAAGTTTCGGGAAAAGTAATTGTCGGGACGGATTATATCTTTTATGCGATGACACTGCTCAATCGTCTGGGAGCTAACATAGAAGAGGGTATCTCGAATGTGGAATTCATGGACAGTAAGCTCACACTTTCATCTTGAATAAACAACAATAAGAACTTTCGCACGCATTTGTGTGCTTTTTGTTATGGTTACACGTGATATACTAAAGTAAATATGATCGCTGCAAGTGTTGGAGTGGGAACTGGACTAGATGCTTACAAGGCCGGCGCTGAAGCCTGCACTCAGGTGCTTTCTGGTCTGCCTGATGGTAAGGCGAATATCCTTTTTGTCTTCGGTTCTGTATCTTTTGATCAAGACAAGCTGCTAGAAGGAATTTCAGAGACTTCACCTGAAAGTCTTATCGCAGGATGTTCAAGTGCGGGCGAGATCTCAAGTGAGGGATTCTCGACAGAGAATAGTGTGGTGATTCTCGGTATCGCTTCAGATAAGGTCCAGTTTTGGGGTGGTGTTGGAAATCACATTCTATGGAACGCAAAACAGGCAGGTGAGGAGTGCGCTAATGTTCTTGAGTACAATTCACATGGGTACATTACTTCTGCGCTTTTATTCCTCGACATTATTTCTGGAAATGGCGATCAAACCCTACTCGGTGCAATTGAGCGCTTTGGAAAAGATTTCCCTACATACGGCGCCGCCGCCGGTGATGATCTCCATTTCTTTCAGACATTCCAATATCTTCAACGCAAAGTGTACAGCGGCTCTGTTGTAGGTGTTGGCATGTCTGGAGAATACAAGGCGGCAGGAGTCGCAAAACACGGCTTTCTACCCATAGGCATATCTCGCCTCGTGACACGCGCAGAAGGGACGACACTGTATGAGCTCGATGGCAAGCCAGCATCTTCGATATATGAAGACTATTTCGGGGAAGAACATCTTTCAGAATTACATGAGGGACTATTAACCTCACTTGCAGTCTCCTATCCCCTCGGCGTATTCATGAAAGATAGTAATGATGTTGTCTTGCGCAACCCCATCTTTGTCGATCAAAGGGGTGCGATGACCTTCACTGCCTCGATTCCAATCGGTTCTGAGATACGACTTATGATATCTGACGTTGAGCGCGAGCTTGCGACCGCCGAGCTTGTGGCAAAAGAAGTACTTGCGAAGCTTGAAGGAAGAAAACCAAAAGCAGTGCTCATCATCAACTCCGTCGCCCGCAAAAAGATGCTCGGAATGCATGTCGATGAGGACATTCAGGTGATCCAGCGCATACTCGGTCGTGATGTGCCGATAGCAGGATTCTATAGCTATGCGCAAATCGGCGGGAAGCTCGGAGATGAAGTACCCTTTCACAACGGATCATTACTCGTGTGGGCTCTTGCCGAGTAAGAGTATTATTGCGTAAGATGAAGAGCAGATAGCATATTATGTTATACGAACACGAACATCATTCAAGTACGCGACTTCAGTCTACGGGCTGGATCATCGACGCACGTTGGTATTATGCATTTCTTGCATTTTTTCTCGGACTCATCGCACGGGATGTTAATGGCTATTCGCACACCATACTCATTCTCAATGTCTCACTATTTTTGGTGCTTGCCACAAATCTCTATTACTATTTTTATCTCAAAAAGATCGATCACTCACTGCATGAGGCAGCTGACATCAACACGCTCAATGTTAGCCAAATTACCATAGACCTCGCGTTCTTTTTTGTCATTATGTTGTTCACGGGAGGGGGTGTGGAGAGTACGGCAAGCTCATTTTTCTTTGTTCCCATTATTGTTTCAATGATCTTATTCGGCTTTCGCGGTGCTATAACTGTTGCGATAGCCTCAGGACTTCTCGTTTTGCTTTCAACCTTGGTCTATGAGGGTGTGTTGAGTGCTTTTTTTCTTCCAAATTCAAAAATTATGCTTACACCCGCGCTTTCATTGGCGCTCATAAAATCAGGAATTATTTTCATGGTCTATTTGTTGATCGGATTTTTTGGCGGATACATCTCAAGACTTCTAAATGCGAGAGATGTTCTTCTGCTTGAGCAAATAAAAAAAGAAGAAGGTCACGTAAAGCGCCTTGAAGTATTGACCCAAGAATTCGATCAAAGCGCAAAATTACTTGTTCGCCGCGATCTAGATCTCTCGGGAGCAAATCAAAAGCTTACCCAGCTCGATAAAATGAAATCCGAGATCATCTCTATCGTTGCGCATCAGCTCCGAACCCCGCTTTCGGCTATCAAATGGACGCTCAAAATATTACTTGATGAAGATGCTGGGCCTGTAGCTCCCGCACAACGCGAACTACTGTCAAAAGGTTTCGAATCTAATGAACGCATGATAAGTCTTATAAATGACATGCTTGCTGTCGACAGACTGGAGTCAGGCAAGATCAAGTATAGTTTTGTCCCCGTTCAATTCGAAGATCTCGTACAGAATATGATCAGTAGCCTACTTCCACTTGCGACCGAAAAGAATATTCGCATTGAGCTCAGTGTTCCTGAAGTACAATTACCCAAAATAAAGATCGACCCAGATAAGATGCACGATGTTCTGCAGAATCTCATTGATAATGCTATCAAATACACAAAACAGAGCGGTCTCATTTCTGTTGGGGTCGCAAAGCAAGGAGGAGAACTCCATTTTTGGGTTAAAGATAATGGTATAGGTATCCCAGATTCAGAAAAGGATAAGATATTCTCACGATTTTTTCGAGCAGACAATGCAGTACATTCTGAGACGAACGGCTCAGGGCTTGGGCTATTTATCGCACAAAGCGTCATTATTAGGCATGCAGGCAAGATATGGTTTGAGAGCGTGCACAATGAGGGGACCACTTTTAATGTACTATTACCTTTTTCCGCTTAGTTTTCGTAGCATGTTATACTACTATTTACACAAAATATGAGTGGAATATACTCCAAGAAGATATTGATACTCGAGCACGATGCGCTTATCCAGAAGTCGCTTATTGAGCAGCTTTCGCTTGCCGGATACGAAAGTGAAACAGTATCAGATCTTCAGTCTTTCATGTCACTCGCATCTCGTTCACACCCCGACCTCGTTGTCATCGATGTGAGTATGACTGAATTTGACGGCTTCAGCGTCGTTGAAGCGCTTAAGGGGGATACTCAACTATCGAGCATACCCGTCGTCATTGGCTCATCTCAGGGCGATCTCGTTGAGATAAGTCGAGGCTTACGATTGGGTATCAAGGATTATTACGTCAAAACTTCTTTTGATGCAGCGCAGGTGGTTGAGAAAATAAAAAAGCACCTTGGGGATATGCGAAAGCCCAAAGCTGCTCTAGAGTCTGGTGCAGAACTTGCGATGACAAAACTTCTTATCGTTGAAGATGATAAATTCCTTCGTGACCTCGCTGCACAAAAATTAAGCAAAGAGCACCTTCAGGTATTGGTCGCTGTTGATGGCGAACAGGGAATAAACATCGCAGAAAAGGAGCTCCCGAATATCATACTTCTTGATATTCTCTTGCCGGGTATCGATGGATTCGAAGTATTGAAGCGTATTCGCAGTAACCCCGCGCTCGAAGCAACACACGTTGCAATGCTATCTAACTTCGGACAGCGCGAAGATATTGAACGCGCTCTTAATGCGGGTGCTGATGATTTCATGATCAAGGCAAACTTCACACTCGATGAGGTTGTGGAAGAAGTGAAACGTATCATCTCAAAACCTCGTGTTCCAAAAACGATAGCTTAAGAAACTTGCCTCACGACCCCCACACTTACCCGATACAGTGGTTCACACTTTAATTTGTTTTTTACCCGCCTCCATGGCGCTGTTCTCTCCATTTTGAATTTTGACAAAACTATGTTAGTATTGCGCTTGCTTAGTTAGGCTGAGTTGGGAAAGGATGTAATGGATCACCAACCAGAAATAGCTGAATTATTGCAAATAAAACCAACTATATGAAAGAATCAGAGCGTAAATCAAAAGAACAAGAGACAATTATTGTCCGCGGAGCACGCACCCACAATCTCAAGAACATCACTGTTGAGATGCCTCGCAATAAAATGGTAGCAATTACCGGACTTTCAGGTTCAGGCAAGTCCTCACTTGCTTTCGATACAATTTTTGCAGAAGGTCAACGACGCTACGTTGAGTCCCTTTCTGCGTATGCACGGCAATTTTTGCATCAAATGCAGAAGCCTGACGTCGATGAGATAGTCGGACTTTCTCCTGCTATTTCGATAGACCAAAAGTCACACTCGTCGAATCCTCGCTCAACAGTTGCAACCATCACTGAAATATATGACTACCTTCGTGTCCTTTATGCACGTATTGGAGTGCCACATTGTCTCGTCTGCGGAAAACCGATCAAACGACTAACCAACGAAGAGATAATGAACTTTGTGATCGAGCGCGTTGCTGAGATTTCGAAAGAGAACTCTAAAGCGGAAATGAACTCCACCGTCATGGGGGTTACTTACTCGACACTCAAGGTTGGTATCTATGCACCAGTCGTCCGCGGAAGAAAAGGCGAGTACTATCAGTTACTATATGATTATCTTTCCAAGGGCTACACAAAAGTACGCATCGATGGCAAAGTTCAGAATCTCCGCGATCGTATTGAACTGACAAAAACAAAGAAGCACGATATCGACATACTCGTTGATGAGTTTTTTATCTCAGAATTTCGCGACAACGAAAAGAATGTACGCGAGCGTCTCGCTGAGGCTGTGGAGCGCGGACTAGGAGAGACCGAGGGTCTCATTCGCCTTGTCATAGGTGACCAAGCTGCCAAGAAGGGCAGAGAGACGTTTGGGGAAGATACGCTCATGTCTGCAAAGTTCGCTTGTCCTGATGATGGATTTTCATATCCCGAGGTCGAGCCACGCTTATTCTCCTTCAATTCGCCATACGGTGCCTGCCCTACATGTAATGGGCTCGGTACAAAACACTTCTTTGGTGATGAAGCGTGTGAGACCTGTAAGGGTGCGAGGCTGCGCGAAGAAGCCCTGCATGTAACAATTGGCGACGTTGATGCACTGGAGGTAAACAAACTACTGAAGCCTAAAGACCGCGTACTTTATCCGCGTGGAAAAAATATTCTCGATGTTACCAACATGTCTATCGAAGCTGCGAGTGATTTCTTTAAGACCCTCTCGCTCTCGCCGATGGAACGACAGATATCTTCAGTGGTTATAAAGGAGATCGAGTCGCGCCTACGCTTCATGCTCGACGTGGGTATTGGCTACCTTACCCTCGGACGAAGAGCAAACACGCTTTCAGGTGGGGAAGCGCAGCGTATACGCCTCGCCTCACAACTCGGATCGCGCTTGGTCGGAGCACTCTATGTGCTCGACGAGCCAACTATTGGCTTGCATCAAAAGGACAATGACCGCCTCATAAAGACGCTTCGCGACCTTTGTGATATAGGCAATACCATCATCATAGTTGAACACGACGAAGATACCATTTTTGCTTCTGACTACCTTATTGATATTGGGCCAGGTGCTGGGGTGCACGGTGGGGAAGTTGTTGTTGCGGGCTATCTCGACGATCTTATCCTTGATAAAAAGAAAAAATCACTCACCCTTGATTATTTGCGCGGCGACCAGGAGATCCCTGTACCCGCCAAAAGACGAGACAAAGATAAAGGCACGCTTGCGATTCGCGGAGGCAAGGCGTTCAATATCAATAATCTCAATATAGACATTCCACTCGGGCGCATGGTCGGCATCACGGGTGTGTCTGGTTCCGGCAAGTCTACACTTATGTACGAGATGGTACACAAGAATCTCCAGGCGCGATTTGATAGGAAATACCGCACAGCGAAAGTATTCAATTGCTCGAGCTTTACCGGCACCGAATATCTGCACCGGACAATTCTTATCGATCAGTCACCTATAGGACGTACTCCGCGCTCAAACCCCGCAACATATACCGGTTCATGGACCTTCATTCGCGATCTCTTTGCTGAGACAGAAGAAGCACGCGTGCGCGGTTGGAAAGCGTCTCGCTTCTCATTCAATGTAAAGGGCGGCCGCTGCGAAGCTTGCGAAGGTAACGGCATGATCGCAGTTGAAATGCACTTTCTTCCTACGGTATATGTTTTGTGTGACGTTTGCCAAGGCAAGCGTTTCCAGAAAGAGACGCTAGAAGTGAAGTTTAAGAAAAAAAGCATATACGACATACTCAAAATGACAGTTGAAGAAGCCGTTGAGTTTTTCAAAGATATTCCCGCCATTGAAGACCGCCTACGCACACTCTATGACGTAGGGCTTGGCTATCTTGAGCTCGGTCAGTCTGCGACAACACTTTCGGGAGGAGAAGCACAGCGCGTAAAGATCGCCTCAGAACTTTATCGCCCGTTTCAGCAGCGTACTATTTATCTGCTCGATGAGCCGACCATCGGACTTCATTATGCTGATGTCCGTAAACTTATCGACATATTGCAAATGCTTGTAGAGCGCGGTAATAGCGTACTTATGATCGAGCACAACCTTGATGTAATAAAGTCATGTGATTACCTTATCGATATCGGCCCTGAGGGTGGCTCAGGTGGTGGTCAGCTTGTCGGAAAGGGAACCCCAGAAGAGCTTGCCGGAAATGCCAAAAGCTTCACTGGTAAGTATCTCAAGAAAATGCTAGCGAAGAGTAAGCACAAAAATTAGGCATCACCAGCCTAACTGTTTCGCTTAAGCATCAGATCATGAGCCTTAAAGAACTAGAAGCGATCAGTAAAGGACCTTCGCTTCGTCATCGGCCAATGAATACGCATTCAGGGCACTTCCAAATTTCAGTACTCGAGAGCCGTAGGCACTCGCATTCTTCTAAGTGGATTAGCACTAAGAAGAATTGGGTCGCTCGATGAAATTTTAGGTCGCTCCGTCGAAGGCCAAATGAAGACATTCGGTCTTCTTTCTCGCTAGACGGAGTAAGAATATTTGCCGTTGAAAGCTCTTTCTCTGCCTCGCGATAGATGGGTGAAAGGTAGGATAAAATTTCCGACAAAAGATCTGAAAGATTTTTGGCTGCTTCAGTGGATGTGTGCTTCATCAAGTACAGCAAAAAATGTATGAATGCGCCGCTCAACCTCACGCTCCGCTAGCGTTCCGTCCTGCACCTCACACTTAAAGCCAAATTGCTTACTTTCAGTCATGCCTCCAAGAGCGCTTAATGCGAGCGGGTTCGCAGCTTTAGCTGCAGTTTTTGTTTTCTTTGCTTTGGCTTCCATCGAGTATATTATTTCACAAATCAGGCTTTGCTTAAAGAATAATTGTGTATAAAAAAGAGGCACCTAAGTGCCTCGGGATTTGTACTGTCGATCAGTCTTCGCGACGAAGGACCAAGGCCCAATCATCTCGAGGAAGAATCGTTAGGAGTAAGGAACGAGAGAAGGTCTCCATTGTTACGGGGAAACATTCTCCGAGGAAGTGGTTGGCGACCATCAGGTCGAGCTGTTCGATGGCGAGCGGTCCTTCCACCTGCACAGGTGGCTTGCCCGAGACCTTCAAGTACAGGCCAACAACACCCTTGTTGAGCAGTTTCTTGACCGCGAGTGCCCAGAAGTACGGATTCTCGGCCCGACGTAGGCGTTCGGGAAGTTTGGCTCCCTCCAGAATGATGACATTGCGGACTGCTTCATCTGCTGACATAAGTTTCTCCTTCAAAAAAGTGGGTCGGATTACATAATATCACTTTGTTCTTATATTGTCAATGAATAAATTTTGGGTTAATATGAAAAAGATATGACGGTTGAAGAGCTAAAAAAGCTACAATTCCCCGACGAGCCGGGTGTATATAGATTTCTCGACAAAAAGGGTGTCATTATGTATATCGGTAAAGCCACTTCGCTTCGCGACCGAGTACGCAGTTATTTTTCGAATGACCTTCTTCATACGCGCGGTAAGCATATTGTTGATATGGTCACACTCGCGCATACTGTCGCATACACTTCAGCTGATTCAGTACTTGAAGCACTTATTCTTGAAGCAGCTCTCATCAAAGGTCATCAGCCTTTTTATAATACAAAAGAGAAGGACAATAAAAGTTTCAACTACGTCGTCATTACCAATGAAGCATTCCCTCGCGTGCTCATACTTCGCGAACGCACCATGCTTTCTGGGGTGGGTAATACGAGCGGGAAATACAAATATGTCTTTGGACCTTTCCCCCACGGCACAAATCTTATTGAGGCACTCAAGATCATTCGCCGCATCTTTCCGTTTCGAGATAAGTGTGAACCATGCTCTTGTGCAATTTTGAAAATCAATGAAATCCGAGGCGCGGAGAAAACGACGAGTAAGTCGTATGTTGATACAGTGACCAAGTCGCAGGGGCTCCGTAACAAAGGAGTTCGTCATTTGCATAATTGCAGGCCTTGTTTCAACAGGCAAATAGGCTTATGCCCAGGAGTTTGCTCTGGAGAAATGTCACAAGCAGATTATGGTGACCAGATACAAAACATCAGATTGTTTTTTGAAGGCAAAAAATCAGTAGTGCTGAGTAGGCTTACGAAGGCAATGCATGCGCATGCAAAGGTCTTGGAGTTTGAGCAGGCGGGTGAATACAAGCGGATGATCTTCGGACTCAATCATATCAAGGATGTTTCGCTTATACGCGAAGACATACGCACCGCCTCACAACGATCGTCCAAGAAGCGTGCAAAAGCATACCGCATCGAAGCCTATGATGTGGCGCATATTAGTGGCAAGTATACTGTAGGTGTAATGGTTGTCGTCCTAGATGGCCAGCCCAAAAGATCAGATTATAGGAAATTTAAGATCAGGATAGACAGTGAGCGTGCAAACGATACGCTGCATCTTGAAGAAGTATTGCGTAGACGTTTCGGTCACAGTGAATGGCCCAAACCAGATCTGCTAGTTATCGATGGCGGTACTGCGCAAAAGCGGCGCGCTGAGAGTGTATTGAAAGACCTAAAACTCAATATCGATGTTGTAAGCGTGGTTAAAGATGCGCGCCATAAGCCCAAGGCAATTCTCGGAAACAAAGAAATAGCCGAATCCTATAAGAACGGCATCATTATAAGCAACGCCGAGTCACATCGTTTTGCGGTGGCGTATCACAGGCTCTTAAGAGAAAGATTAACTACAAAATAGTAATACCTACAGACACAAATACTTAGGCTGAGCTTTGTTGTTTGTAACATTATTTTAAAAATGAGGTTATAATGATTACATGACACGATTACGAGTGGGAGTTGTGCGCGGAGGACCATCAAGTGAATACTTGGTCTCAATAAAGACAGGGGAAAATGTCCTACGCAATTTAAATGCAGATAAATATGCAGTTACTGATATTCTTATCACACCAAGGGGTGATTGGTTCATGAATGGAGTCCGCACTGACCTTGCCAACATTGCACAACATATCGACGTTGCATGGAACGCAATGCACGGCACTTTCGGTGAAGATGGCAAAGTACAGAAACAGTTCGAGGCGTTCGGTATACCATACACTGGTTCCGAAGTGCTCGCTTCTGCTGTGGGGATGAACAAAGAAATAGCAAAAGAGCGCTTCAAGGAAGCAGGAATACTTGTTGCTAAAGGTTATACCATCTCAAGCGATGAGGATTTAAAGCAAGCCGCCATCCGTCTTTTTCAGGACATGCCTTTTCCGGTCATCGTTAAGCCCGTTTCGGGTGGTTCTTCTGTTGCGACAAGTATAGTGCGTAGTTTTGATGACCTACAGCACGCGCTTTTTGAAGCGAGTAAATACGGCGATATTTTAGTCGAGGAATTTATTGTTGGTAAGGAGGCGACGGTATGTGTCATCGATAGTGTGGCTAGAGGGGAGCATTTTGTACTTTTTCCAATAGAAATAGTTCCACCGTCTAAAAATGAATTTTTTGATTATGAAGCAAAGTACAGTGGAGAGTCCAAAGAGATTTGCCCTGGTAGATTTACACTTACAACACACTCAACCCTTCGTGATCTTGCCACAAAGGCACACCAATCTATTGGCGCACGTCACTATTCACGCACAGATTTTATTATTTCTGATGACGGTATCTATGTACTTGAAATAAATACACTTCCAGGCTTAACCAAGGAGTCTTTGATGCCAAAAGCACTTAAAATGGGCGGAATAACATTTCCCCAATTTCTCGACCACATAATCGGTCTCACCCTCGCTTCAAGATAGTCACCTTAAATGTATGAGTGGGAAAAAGGAGTAAGTTACTGAGTTAAAAATCGCGCAGACCTAAGTTCAACAATTAATTGCAACACCCAATTAGCAGTTAAAATGATTGGGCATGAAACAAAAAACGAAACAGCGGTTCGGCGTAAGCCCGCTC
>JAYTUL010000053.1:0-6353 GCA_043744555.1 bacterium
TGAGAGCGGGCTTACGCCGAACCGCTGTTTCGTTTTTTGTTTCATGCCCAATCATTTTAACTGCTAATTGGGTGTTGCAATTAATTGTTGAACTTAGGAAGCGAGAAACTTTAGATTGGCACACTCGATGCGAAGCGCGACTGGGGATATGCCAAAGAATTCGTTGAAGCGATGTGTCTCATGCTTCAGGCAGATACGCCGGAAGACTTTGTCATCGTGAAAGGGAAGACTCATACCATGCGGGAGTTCGTCGAAGCCTCTGCGTCAGAGCTTCAAATGGACCTCGTCTGACAAGCTAAGGGAATCGATGAGATCGGGATCGATAACAAGACCGGAAAAACGGTCGTGTCTGTCAACCCGAAGTTCTATCGCCCAGCCGAGGTCGATCTCTTGCTCGGTGATGCAACAAAGCTAAAACCAAGCTCGGATGGAAGCCCAGTGTTTCCTTCGTGAATTTTGTCGAGATAATGGTGCGTAGTGACATGCTTCGATTGCAAAATAGGTAACTATAGCGAACGGCAGAAATATTATGCCGTTTTTTCTTGCACAATAATAAGCCCTAGCTTACTATCATGCTATGTCCAAGACTGTTATTTTGCTCCCCACGTATAACGAACGAGAGAATGTCGGACTCATTATTCCCGAGATATTTGCAGCCCACCCAGACATCCACGTGCTTGTGATAGACGATAATTCACCCGATAAAACAGGCGATGCCGTGCGTGAGCTTATGAGTAAGTATCCCAATCTCGACCTCCTTGCGCGTGCTGATAAACAAGGTCTCGGGGTTGCATACAAACACGGGCTCAAAGAAGTGCTGAAAGATGATGATGTTGATCGCGTCATCATGATGGACGCAGACGGCTCACATTCTGTCGAGTATCTTAAAGGCATACTCGAAGCAAGTAAAGAAAATGAACTGGTCATTGGTTCACGCTACGTAAAAGGTGGTGGCATTGAGAATTGGGAGCGCTGGCGCTTCACACTATCTCGCTATGGCAATATTTATGCGCGCACACTTACCGGTTTACCTGTACGAGACCTCACTGCGGGTTTTGTCTGTTTCCAAAGAGTATTACTTGAACGCATGGACCTCGATACTGTGAGCGCATCAGGCTACGCTTTTCTTGTGGACCTTAAGTTCCACGCCATCCACGATTCACATGCGACAGTCAAAGAAGTGCCCATCATCTTTAAGCGGCGCCAAGAAGGAGAATCCAAGATATCTGCGCATATCGTTCGCGAGGGAATCAAGACCCCACTGCGTCTTTTTAAGCGTAGAATAGGTTTATAACCACATGCAGCAACCTTCAGTTGATAGCGCGACTCAACCAATTTGTCATATTTGCCACTCGCAAGATGTGCGTTTTTTTGTGAAAAAAATTCCTGCAAGCTTTATGATTGCACCAAATGTGGCTTCACGTTTGTGTTCTCGATTCCCGAAGACCCCGCCTTCATTTATAGTGCGGAATATTTTAAGAATGAATACAAAGCAGATGCAGGCTATACCGATTATGATAAAGATAAAGAACCGATGTGTCCGGTATTTGAAATCTATCTCAACAAACTCGCCCGACTCACAGTGAGACGAAATATCTTCGATGTTGGAGCCGCAACCGGATACTTTTTAGACATTACAAAAATGATGGATGGAAAACATTCGGCAGCTAGATCTCAGCATACGCGGCTAAAGAAGCAGAAAGCCGCGGACATACAATGGTCGCAGGAAGCATCGTGGGTGTGACGCTTCCCGAAAAAATGGACGCAGTTACGCTCTGGGATGTGCTTGAGCATGTTGATGATCTACGTGCGTATCTTGCGGCAGTGAACAACATCCTCAGACAAAATGGAATGTTTGCCATAAATACCGTAGACCGCTCAAGGGTATGTGCACGCGTACTCGGCTCGCGTTGGCAGCTCATCGTGCCGCCGGAGCATCTCAATTTTGAAGTACTTGAGGTCAACAAGATAGGCAAGAAATTCTCTGCTGCGTATATCTTTAAAACGCTCGCGAGTTGGCAAGGACTCGCTCTGTGGGCCTGGATCGCGCAAAATACCGACACGATCGCATTTAGCAAGCTCGCTTTTCCGATAAATTTACGCGACAATGTATTTGTATTAGCTTGTAAAACACGCAATTAATAGTATGGCCACGCTCACTTCTTTTGTGCTGAAATATAGTATGATTCTCAAATATCTAATTTCTGGGGGATCAGCCGCGGTGGTGAACCTTTCTGTGTTATATATCGTGACAGATATGCTCCATGTGTGGTATTTGCTCTCCTCAGTTATCGCCAATGTTACTGCTTTTTTTGTGAGTTTTTTTCTACAGAAATTCTGGACATTCAGCAATGCAACTGTTGGGATGATGAAAAAACAACTTGTGTTGTATATTGTGGTTGCAGCAATGAATCTCGGTATCAATACATTGTTTATGTATCTATTCGTAGAAGATTTTCATCTGCATTATTTGATTGCACAGATAGCAACGAGCGCGCTTATTGCGGTTGAAAGCTATTTTGTATATCAACATCTAATATTTAAACGCACTGATTCACGGTCAACAACATGAAACTACTTATCATTACACAAAAGATAGATCAGAATGACGGGGTTTTGTCTTTCATGATCGGATGGATCAAGCAATTCGCAAAAGAATGCGAGCAAGTAACCGTCATTGCTCTCTTTGTCGGCAAGCATGACTTGCCGCCATCCGTAAGAGTTTTTTCTCTGGGGAAAGAGCGCGGCGTATCGCGCATTAAATATCTTTTTAATTTCTTCCGTCTAATAATCGCCGAGCGAAATAATTACGATGCAGTATTCGTACACATGAATCAGGTATATGTGAATCTCGGGGGGGTTATCTGGCGACTAATGGGGAAAAAGATTGCGCTTTGGTACGCGCACGGCGCAGTACCATTTGACCTGCGTATTGCAGAGGGTCTCACGAACGTCATCATCGCATCTACTCCGAGCGGTTTTCGCTTGAAGACAAAAAAACTCAATTTGATAGGGCAAGGGATAAATACCGAGCTCTTCACCCCTGTTTTGCGTGCAGTAAAGCCGAGTCAACCATTAAAGTTTTTGATTGTGGGACGCATCTCACCCTCTAAAGATTACGCGACTCTGCTTCGCGCACTGAGAAAATTGCTAGATAGGGGCCATCACCTTACCCTCGATGTGGTCGGTGGCGCTGGTGCTGTGGAACAAGAAGAGTACTTTAGTGATGTGAAAAGATTAACTGCTGAACTCGGACTCAAGGATATTGTCACATTTCATGGGCCCAAACCGCATTCTGAAACCGTACGTTTTTTCAATGAGGCACATATTTTTGTCAGCACCGCAGTCAATGGAAGTTTTGATAAAGCAATGGGCGATGCGATGGCAACTGCCCTACCGCTCGTGGCGTGCAACGATGCAATGTCCGAAGTCTTGGGAAGCTTGAGCGAATACCTCATGTTTCCCAAAGGCAACGTCGACGTTCTTGTGCAAAGGCTAGAACCAATAATTTCGGCAACCAATGAGGAGCGCAATGAACTCGGTCAACAACTTCGCATCATTATTGAAAGAGATCATAGCTTAATGAACTTTATTCATAAGGCGATCGTACTATTATCCTGATCAGCTTTATTGCTGCTATATTGTATATTATGAAGAATTTAATTAAAAACGTAGTTACTTCCACATTGTCACATCTTGGGTATAAAATATCGAAAACATACCCGGTGGATTATGAGAAAAATTTTATCGAATTTCATAATAAAATCAAAAACGAAACAATGACCTCTCTAGAGCGACAGCACTCATTGTTCAAAGCAGTGGAGTATGTGATCGCAAGTGAGATCGAGGGGGATATTGTGGAGTGTGGAGTGTGGAGAGGAGGAAGTGCGATGCTCGCAGCACTTACTTTGAAAAAGCATGGAATGAATGATAAAGACATATATCTCTATGACACCTTTGCCGGTATGTCTCGGCCAACTGAGCACGATGTTACAACCGCAGGAAAAGCATCTGATGAAAAATGGAAGAGTTTACAGCAAGGTGAAATTAACGCATGGGATTACGCATCACAGAATGTTGTTGAAAAAAATATTCATTCAACTGGCTATCCTATGGAAAAGGTTTTCTTTGTTAAAGGGAAAGTTGAAGAAACGATACCAAATATTATCCCTGAGAAGATAGCACTTTTGCGCCTCGATACCGATTGGTATGAGTCAACAGCCCACGAACTGGAACATTTGTTCCCAAAATTAAGCAGGGGTGGGGTACTGATCATTGATGATTATGGACATTGGCAGGGTGCAAGGAAGGCGGTTGATGAGTATATAGATAAGAATAAAATAAAAATTTTTTTGAATAGGATAGATTATACTGGCAGGTTGGGGATAAAGACATAGAATAATTATTATTTGAAATTAGCCTTCTTTTGACTTATCAAGGGAGTACGCATATTATTTACCGATGATCTACAGAGATAAAAAAGCCCTTATTACGGCCCTTATTCAAAAAGAAACCACAGTCTTAGACGTTGGTTTTTGGGGGCAAGGACTCGGGTTTGATGACCCCGAGTGGCCACATGCCATGCTTATGGCTCTGACAAACAACGTGTATGGTATTGATCTTGATTTTGACGTGTCGAAACTCGAGCATAGTGAACGCTACTTCAAGGCAAATGCAGAGCAGTTCGACCTGCCTCTCAAATTCGACGTGATCTTTGCGGGCGATATCATCGAGCATCTTTCTAATCAGGGATCCTTTCTCGCATCATGCTCAAGAAATCTAAAACAGGGTGGGGTGCTAATTCTTACAACTCCTAACTGTTTTAACTTATTCAACATCGCAGAAAAAATTACTAAAACCGAGCCAACGACAAATAGTGATCATACCTGCTATTACAATTCCAAAACTTTAAAGAAATTATTACAAAAGAATGGTTGGGAGGTGACAAGTATTGATTTTCTTTACACACTTAATCCCAAATTTCAAGAAAGCTGGAAAAAGAAATTCCTTAATTTACTGTATGAAATATTTTCATGGTGGACCCCCAAGTTCATTGAGACACTCGTTGTTGTAGCAACGCCTATGAAAAAGTAGGCTCTGGAGGTCGATAGAGAGTAATTTATGAAAATTATATACATTGTAAATATCCGTCTTCCGACTGAAAAGGCGCATGGAGTGCAGATCATGGAGATGTGCTCTGCGTTCGTAGCTTCTGGTGTAGAAGTTGAGTTGGTCATTCCACGCAGGAAGAACAGCATAGATGAAGACCCCTTCAGTTATTACGCAATTCCCCAAAATTTTACAATTACCCGTTTGGCAACTCTCGATCTTGTCGGCCGTTTCCGACTCGGTTTTTATGTTCAAGCAGCAACCTTTGTTTTTTCGTCACTTTGGTATGTACGCAAATGCACGGATCTTATATATTCCCGTGACGTGATACTTCTTTCTGTGCTGAGTTTTTTCCGCAAACGTTTTGTGTTCGAAGTGCACTACCCAAAGTGGAATTTTTTTGCACAAAAAGCCATACGTCATGCGGAGATCATCGCCCCAATTTCGCACGGCCTAAAAGATTTCTATCTCGCCAAAGGAATACCCAATGAAAACATTTTTGTCGCGCCTGATGGAGTAAACTTGTCACGCTTTGTAATAGTTGAAACAAGGCAAGAATGCCGCACAAAGCTTGGTCTACCGAAAGATAAAAATATCGCCTTGTACTCAGGTCATCTCTATGCCCGTAAGGGAGCACAAACTCTGGCTCTGGCCGGAGCTATGCTTAACGACACTCTCTGTGTTTTTGTGGGAGGCACTGAGATGGACGTGACCAACTTTAAAGAAAAATATTCCACGCAGAAAAATATTATGATACTTGGACACAGGTCACACGCAGATATCCCTTATTATCTCCGTGCGGCAGATGTACTCGTAATACCCAATAGCGCAAAAAGCGATGACGCTCGTCTTTACACTTCACCCATGAAACTTTTTGAATACATGGCGTCAGGCACCCCTATTGTTGCCTCTGATCTTCCCAGTCTTCGGGAGGTGTTAAATGAGAGCAATTCGATGTTTGTCGCTCCTGACAATGCTCAAGCACTCGCACTCGGAATACAAAAGCTTATCGCTGATCCCGTGCTTTCCAAAAATATTTCTGATAAGGCAAACGAAGATGTGCATAATTTTACTTGGGAAAAACGCGCACAAAATATCCTCAAAAATATCCCCCCAAAGCACAAATAAGCATTACTTTGGATTTGCCGGCATATAGTACCAAATAGGTCTTTTTGACCCCTCAAACTGATAAAATACGTTGTTATTAAAAGCTCGCTTTCAATTTCAAACGTATGAATAGCAAA
>JAYTUL010000054.1:0-6323 GCA_043744555.1 bacterium
CTCATAAACACTCGTCCACGCAAGCGACTTGGCGGATTAACACCGGTTGAGGTATTCTATCGTGATACAGGTGTTGCAATATATTGTTGAATGTACCATAGAAAGGGTTTGTCTCCCCAATGCTTAGTTAAAAATCAGTAGAAATATGTAGATAATGCTTTGTTTTACTTGATTTTAAAGACACGTTTTGCATTTTGTAGTAATGCCTCGGATACCATGTCTACATCCTCTGAACGTATGCTGGCAATAGTTTTTATTGTTTCAATAACAAATGTGGGTTCATTGCGCCTGCCGCGCATGGATTTGGGGGCTACATAGGGTGCATCAGTCTCTGCCATGATGCTTGCGAGAGGAATGTACCGTAATACCTCGTCGTAATCATGACTGAAGGTCACAACTCCTGTGAAAGACATGGTAAAGCCAAGATCGAGGAACTGTCTGGCAATATCGGGGTTTCCAACAAAAAAATGCACATTGCCGCTAACTTTATTTCCGTGCGTTTTAATGCCGTTCTGTAATATATAAAGAATATCCTCATAGGCATCCATGCTTCCTGCTTCGGGGCGGCCATGTATCATCAAAGGCTTGTTGACCGAGGCGGCGAGCTCCATATGCTCGACAAACAGCTGTTGCTGGCGATCTACTTCGGCATCCATATTGGCAATATTGCCCTTTGCGCGTTCGCTTTCGAGTCGATAATAATCCAGACCGCACTCGCCGATCGCCACTACGCGCGGATGCTCTGCCATTGTGCGATATGCACTTGCGTCAAAGACCTCGTCAGTATTATCAGTCGGATGAAGTCCTATGGTCGCCCAAATATCAGAATTTTCTTCTGCGAGCGCAATAGCTCTTTGCGACATTAGTTTGTCGGTGCCGACAACGATACTTGCAACACCTACCTCGCGCATACGCGAAAGTGTTGGAGCGATATCCATGTCAAAGCGCGTATCGTTCAAATGAGAGTGAATATCAAAATACTTCATAGCCTAAATAGTAGCACGACAGAACTGACTTAATAAAATCAGGCACTTGCCTGATAAAACGTTTGCGCCGCACAAAAAGTCTGTATAAAAGATTAAAGACCGCTCCGAGGAGTGATCTTTAAAGGTTGTTCAAGAATCACGAAGTGATAGTTGAACATTGTTAATATATCTCTTTTGCAAAAAGCGCGCAAGCGCCTCTGTGAATAAAACTGTGGATAACCTAAGAAAGTCTATTAAACAAAGGCTTTTCGGGCATCTTGTGTTCGCGTACGAGGCGCATTATCTCAGCTGCCGAGCGTGGAAGAAATGGCTCAAGTACCAAAGCGATAGCGTACAGGCGCTCAACCATTTCTCGAATAAGCTCTTGCCCTTCTTCGAGGTCTACTTTCACGACCTTAAACGGAGCGGTTTCTTGAATATATTTATCAAGTTCCCCTACAGCAAGCATTACCTGTTCTATCGCTAGTTTGAGATCGAATCTTTGCATGACCTCATCGAGTCGGGTGTGCTCCATTGGCTTCGGCAATACGACAGCTTCCGGAAGATGGGTGGTTGCCATTTTCATGATGCGGCTTGTCAGATTACCAACACCATTTTGCAGGTGTGCAGAATAACTTGCCTGTATGGTCAGAAGCGTAAGATCTCCGTCTTCAAATGAAGGAATGTCGTGTAGTAAGACAAATCGAAGTACATCTTCAGGATATTGTGCTACTTCTTTGTATGCCTCGATGACGTCAAACGGATTGATAACATTGCCCAAGGACTTGGACATTTTTTGCCCCCCACTTGTGATGAAGCCGTCGATGACGATGTGCCTCGATGATGGGAGCTTCGCGGACATAAGCATCGCTTGCCACATCGCTGACTGCTGGCGGTTATTGTCCTTGCCGCAATACTGAATAGGGCTCCCATTTTCCCAAAATTTTTCGAATTGTTGTGAATATGAACCAAGTGAAATAGCGTCTACGAATTCGATGGGTTTTTCTTCCCATCTTTCGGCGATAAGCTTTGCGGTATCGCCCTGGAATATGTGCGTCATCATTCTTAATGGCAAATGATGGGTGATCAAAAGAATATTTTTTCCTTTGTACCTGGATTCTATGTCTGCAAAGAAATCGACAAGTCGCGACTCGACATCCTTGACTGACTCTGCGCCCTCTGGACTTTTGTCGTAAACAACTTTTCCTTCTGCATCATAAATTTGCAGGTCACCATATGGGGCATCGTCTTTGGTGATTGCTTCTGCTTCTCGTATTCGTTCATCAATCACGATATCTTTTTCAGAAAATCCTAATTCTTTGACTATGTGCTTTGCTGTTTGGAGGCAACGTTTAAACGGCGAGGAAATCACTATATCTATCTTTTGATAATTATCTGCAATTTTTCTACCACCATCTTTCGCTTGAGTTATTCCCCTCTTGGTCAGGTCGTGCAAATTATAATCATGCGTATTACTCAGTCGTTCAACATTTCCCACACTTTCGCCATGACGCACTGCCACGTATGTATTATTGGCATATTTCATGTGCTCAGATGGCCAACCAAGAGTAGATATATAGCTCGTCAGTGCGTCAAACCACACATACATCACATGATCGCCATCGTCAGGCACTGGCACCCCCCATGGCATTTTTGATTTTAAGCGTGAGATTGAAAAATCTTCAAGACCCCGAGAAACAAAAGATTTTATTTCATTAAAACGAAAATCGGGAATAACAAACTCGGGATTTGCGTCATAAAAATCCAAAAGTGGCTGCTCATACTTCGAAAAGCGGAAATAATAATTTTCCTCTTCGCGTATTTCTAGTTCGCGATTAGGATGAAGTGGGCAATGACCATCGACTAATTCAGAGTCTGTCTTTTCTAATTCACAACCAACGCAATATTTTGTTTTGTATAATTTTTTATAAATATCTCCGTTTGCATTACATCGTCGCCACATCTCCTGTGCAGCTTCGACATGCATCTCATCGGTCGTACGAATGAAGTGCGCATTAGAAATATTTAGCTCTTTGATGAGTTCCTTAAACTTAGTCGCATATCTATCGGCATATGCTTGTGGTTTACAATTCTCTTTGACGGCGTTCTCGTATATCTTTGCACCATGTTCATCTGTTCCAGTGTTAAAAAAGACTTCGCTTCCCCGCGCACGAAAGTACCGCGCAAGAGTGTCGGCGCGAATGATCTCCATAGCAAAGCCTACGTGCGGCGGAGCGTTCACATACGGAAGCGTCGTGGTAATATAGAGATTATTGCTTTGTTTCATAGTCACGCAAGAGTAACATACGCCCTCCATAATTGGCCAATAAGCTTAGTGGGGGCAAGACTAGACTTCGTTTAGGTGAGGTCGTCGAAGATCTTTCGCTCTTTTGCAATATCATTTAAGAATTCCATAAAGATGGCGGTCACGGGAACTGCGAGCAAAATCCCAAGAATTCCAGCCATTTTCGCTCCTATCACAAGCGAAAGTATGACGAGCACCGGCGGAATTCCGGTTACTTTGCGGATGATCTGCGGGTTGAGCACCTGACTCTCGATCTGCTGGATTATAAAATACGCGATTGCAATGGTTGCTGCCGCGGTAAAGCCTGGGCCTACAACAAACACCTGTGCGGCGGGGTGTAAACCCTCAGTAAAGGCGACGGCAATAGCGGGTACTGCTGCGATGATGGGGCCAAAGACCGGAATGAGCTCAAAGAACATGATGAGTACCGCAAACAGAAGCGGTGTCGATAACCCAAGAATGGAAAGCACAAGAAATGCAAGTATACCCACAAGTAGTCCGAGTAATAGTTGACCTTGGAACCATAGGCCGATCTTTTTTTGTGAGCGCTTCCACAGGTCGACGACATACACGCGTGAGTGCATCGGTGAGATGAGCTTCAAGAAATTCTCTATACCTCGTTCTTGTGCCGCAAGATAGAAAGAGAAAACAACAATGAATACGAACGACAAGAGACCTCCAAATAGGATACTTATAGAACGTAGCGCTCCGCCATTTGATATCTCGGCCTTAAGCAGATCGGCAATATTCGCACCCTGCTGTAATCCTTGCGCTAGATCAGAAGCACTAAATGAGTTTGCGGTGGTGATAGTTGCGTGTGATGCATCACCAGAGAAGATTCTCTGTACTGCCCCCAGATCGACTGAATCAGGAAGCGCTCGTGCGAACTGGGCGAGGTCAGTCAAAATAACGGGAACAAAGAAATAGAATAGTCCGGAGATAAGACCGATACCAAAAAAATAGATGGCAATAAGCGAAAGGATTCGCGGTACATTCTTGCGTGCGAAAAAGAGAACTGCAGGCTCGACAACAGATGCAAGTATGACTGACATGAGGACGATGAGCAGGATATCGCGCAAGAACCATATCAACGCAAAAAGCGCGATAATGAGTATCGTTCTTACGATGGTGCCTGATGTGATGCTTATCTCAATCTCATCCAGATCAGTTTTCTTCATTTTTCAATGATATCACAAAGTAGAGTGTGAACGCACTCCGCACTATGTTAAATTTTCAAGAGCTTGAGAAATTTTGCTTCGTCCTTAAGTGGACCGATCATGGCGAGGTTCAGATTCTTGGTGACAAATATCTCGTTCGCAACGGCTTGGATATCCTTGGCGGTAACCTTGTTCATCTTCTTGATAAGATCCTCAGGTGTGGCGAGCTTCTTGGTCAGTACTTGCTGAAAACCGTAGAATTCTGAGAGTTCATCTGAGGATTCGAGGCCAAGCACGAGCCTGCCTGCGAACATATCCTTGGCCTTTTGAAGCTCAAGCAGAGGCACGAGGTCATTCTTAAGGCGTTTGAATTCGGCAACGATCGCCGCCACCGCTTCCTCCGCGCGCTCATTCACAACCCCAGCTGAAGCAGCGAATACTCCGTGATCAGTAAATGAATCATTGGCTGCACGCACATAATAACCAAGTCCCATCTCCGTGCGCACCTTCTGGAACAAGCGCGAACTCATACCCGAGCCCAATATCGCTGACATAAGGCTTAGTGTGTGGTAGTGCTTATGACCAAGTGGAAAGCTGCGAACGCCCACAATAAGATGTGTCTGATCAGACTCTTTGTGTTCGATGAGCACCTTCGCTTTGTCTTGTTTGTCGTTGACTGCAATCTTACTCTTCTTGGTGTTGCGCTTCAGATTAGCAAATTCATCTTTAATAAGTTTCTCTATCTTGGTCGGATCGAAATTTCCCGCAACGACAACGGTTGTCGCGTTGGGTACATAGTGCAACTTACGATACGAGAGAAAATCTTCACGAGTGAATGTTGTCACCAGCTCCTTCGTCCCCGCTATCTCCCAGCCTGCAGGCTGGTCGGCATAGACGAGTTTCATGAACAGGTCACTTACCTTCCGCATGGGCATATCCTCATACATGTTTATCTCGCCTATAATCGCACCCTTTTCCTGATCGATGTCTTCTTGCTTAAACAGTGAATTGCAGTAGATATCTGAAAGTAGGTCGAGCACTTTCGGTAGAAATGGAGCGGCGACCTTGGCATAGTAACCCGTGTATTCGTGACCGGTGAAAGCATTAAATTCAGCTCCGAGGCTGTCGAGCTCGCGTGCGATGACCATTTGGTTGGGGCGATTGGTCGTTCCCTTGAAGCACATATGCTCGAGAAAGTGCGATATTCCATTCTTGCTCTTTGATTCATATTTTGAACCCGTCTCGACGAGGATGAGTGCGGTCGCAGTGCGTTGATCTTTCATTGGGATAAGCAGCACTGAAAGTCCGTTGCGTAACTTCTTTATTTTTAATTTAGGCATTCGTCGATTATAGCCGCAAATGTACGCATGTTCAAGAAATAGCTCTGCAATATAAATACCCCTCGCTTTCCATAGTCAAAAATATCGCCAATGTAGAAAACAACAATTATACACGACGCGAACTATCCTCACCTTGTTGTCGTACGACAACAAGGTGAGGATAGTTCAATTTCGAAGTATAGGGTGTTTGTATTGAGGATATTTACCCGCGAACGATACCCCTCGTATACCATGCGAGTGCAAACAATAACGCAAAGACAATAGCATAGAGTATCCCAGTAGCAATTGCCCTATTCCTTAAAGACAGCTTTTGTAAACACATATATTTTATTGATTATTTATAATTTACAACTTAAATTCAATCACCGCGGACAGAGTCCGCGGTTTGTGAGCGATATTTTGCATTCAATGTGAAGAATCATTCCAACGCATGCTAAGTTTTTACGTAAGATGCTGCAACCGCGAAGACGCGGTTGAGTTTGCTCACTCAAAGCAGGTACGCAAACCGCGACTGCATTCCCGCACAGAGTGCGGGGTTTTATGTCGCATAATAAAA
>JAYTUL010000055.1:0-6262 GCA_043744555.1 bacterium
TTAATTTGAGTTACTCCAGTTCATGACCGAAGCCACAAAATTTTAAGTCATTACCCCAATGGTTTAAAAAATATCCCAAGATATTTTTTAATGCGCCACTGCTATCGCAAGCACTCGCTTCGGCTTGAAGGCTTTGAGCGCGCGCCTCGCGTCGGACATCGTCGCTCCTGTGGTGATGACATCATCAATGAGTACGACGGTCTTGCCAGTTAGGTATTCACCTCTCCTTACTGCGAAAATATTCTCAACGTTTTCTTTGCGTTTTTTGCGATCACGCACACTTACTTGCTGAGGGTTCTCTCTTTTTTTGTATAGCAGGTCATCGCAGAGCTCAAGCTTTAATCCATCATTCTTTGCAGACTGGACTATCATGCGCGCGATGATGCCCGCGTGATTGTAGCCTCTGATGGCCACGGCCTTGCGTGAGGCAGGAACGGGGATAAGTATTATCTCTTCGTTCGTCTTCTTGCTGCCATACGCGAGCTGCTTAAAGAATTCGCGATAGAGGGCTACACCGAAATATTTTCCAAGTGATCGGCGGTGTTTGTACTTCAGTGCCCATATCGCCTTTTTGACCAATGGGTTGCGATAGTCAAAAAGTGCAGCACTTGTGCCTGAAAGAGCGACCGCTTTCATGGTGATAGTGCGTTCGCATATCGCGCATAGTGCTGAGCCGACTTTGTTGCAGCCGATACAGCGCTCGGGGAATATTGCATTGAGTAGTTCCTCCCACATATATATAGAGTAGTAATACTACATTTCTTGGCAATTATGTATAGACTGGAACATTTCTGTCTGTTTTGTGTTGATAAAAACATTGATATATCTGTGCTACAATAACAACGTGAATAATCCTTTTGCAAAAATGCTCGGTGGCCTTTTCCCCAAAGCTTCCTCAGGCGCTGTCGTTGGTCTCGATATTGGCAGCTCCTTTATCAAGGTTGTGCAGTTACACAAGAAGAATAATAAAGCCTTTTTGGACACATATGGAGAGATAGCACTCGGACCGTTGGCGGGTCTTGAGGTCGGACAAGCGACCAATCTCCCTGTCGACAAACTCGTCGAAGCCATCAACGACCTCTTTGCAGAGGCAAAGGTTACTTCGCGAGACATTGTTTTTTCATTGCCGCTTACCTCCACCTTGCTCACTGTCATAGAAATGCCGGATATGGGCGAAGCAAAACTCAAAGAAATGATCCCGATGGAAGCACGCAAGTACATCCCCACCTCAGTATCCGAGGTCTCGCTCTCGCATTGGATAATCCCGAAGCTTAACCGAACTTATATCGACCCCGACCTGGCCGACCGCCCTAATGGAGCGCCTAAGGTTGATGTGCTATTGGCAGCAGTGCATAATGACATTCTGGCAAAGTATAACGAGATCGCACAAAAAATTGGTGCAACGAGCGCTACATTTGAGATCGAGATTTTCAGCACCATCCGCTCTGTACTCGGACATGATACGAGCCCATCGATGATACTAGATATTGGTGCTGCGAATACCAAGGTAGTGTTGGTGGAAGAGGGAATAGTACGCAGCTCTCATCTCACAAATGTCGGCTCACAAGATATAACCCTTGCACTTTCGCGTTCACGCGGAGTAAGCATCCTTGAGGCCGAAGAGGTCAAGCGTGAATTCGGTCTTCCTGGAGACCCGAACGACCCAACTGTGGCTGAGATAACCCGTCTTGCTGTGGAGCGTATATTTTCAGAGGCAAATCGCATCTTGACCCATTACCAGAACGAAAAACATGTGAGCGTGGGTAAAGTTATTCTTACTGGCGGTGGAGTGCTCCTTAAGGGAATCCTTGAGCTCGCTATGAGTAATTTCGAAACGACCGTTGTGTACGGGAACGCTTTTGAGAAAGTTGAGGCTCCTGCTGTAGTTGAGCCACTTCTCAAGGATTCGGGACCTGAGTTTGCAGTGGCTTTAGGTCTCGCCTTGCGAAAGCTCTAAAAAATATTCAAAATTGGCGCCCTATTTCGTTGGCTTCGATTCGGACTCCACTCGCCGTACAGGGTACGCCTCGGGATATCCGCTTCTCGCCGCCTCATATTGCATCTATTTTTGAGAATTTTCCCCTAAGCTTTCCCATCTGGGTTGAACGAATATGCTCCGAGTACGTACCCGCGTAAAGTAGCTAAGTTCAGTGCATATGCGTACATTCAAAATTAGAGTTTTGCTTTACTCGTGATTCATAAAGAATTTATGATCTTAAGCAAAGATAATTTTGATCATTTATAGATTTGAACTTTTTTGAGACCGTTAATGTTGTCGAAGTGCTTTTTTTATATTTTAAGGTGTTAACTCTTTCTGTTCATAACTTTCTCGCAATTGATTTGCTTCTCTTGTAGAATAAAGGCTAGGAATGGCAAATTTACCTGAGACATCATTCATGCCCCAACAACCGCTTCTTCGAGTAGAAGGGGGTAACCGTCGTAGTGAGCCTATCAACCTCGCGCTTGTTGTAGCGATAATAGTATTTTTTGTCACACTCTCGGTTGCCGGTGGAATGTATTTCTATAAAACAAAGCTCGAGAAAGAAGTAATCGCAAAAGGCCAGGAATTGGCAGACCAAGAAAAGAAATTCAACGGTGATGAGATCACGATTTATAAAAACTTGCAAACAAGTCTTATCACGGCGAAAAAGCTCGTCGACTCCCATACTATTTTTTCTGTCATTCTCGATACAATAGAAACACATGCAGCCCAAAATGTAGGCTTGACCGCATTTGATTACAAAAAAGATGACACGGGTATTAAAGTGTCCGTCTCAGGCCAGGCGCCAGGGTATGCTGCGGTTTATTTCCAAGTACAAGAATGGAGAAAAACACTGCACGTCAAAAAAGTTGACGTAACATCACTTGCGCTCGATGAACGCACTTCAGTCGTTGCCTTTTCAGCAACCATAGATATCGATCCAACCTCTCTCGACTATGCAGGCGTGCTTCAAGCGCAATCGCAAAAACAAATACAAGCACAAAATGACACGCTAATAACAACACCTAATTCCAATTTACCCAAGCCACCAGTTGCCGCAACAGGCACCCCTCAAGTGTTACCACCTCCTTCTGTAATGCAAACAAAACCCAAATAATATGAACCGCTACGCAATTCCGTTATTCTTCGTTCTGCTTTCTGTTGGTATATTCATCGCGAATATTGACCCTAAAATTCTCTCGATACAAGCAGATAGAGCAAAAAAGGCTGAATATACTAAGTATATTGAAGAAGCGGGAGAGGCAGAATCTCGGCTCGAAGCATTGAAGCAGAAGCAGGAAGATTTTCCTCCCGGCTATGATCAGGCACTTGCTACAATATTGCCTGTAAGTGTTGACCCCACAAAGCTCATCATTGATATTGATGGTATCGCGCAGATGCGTGGACTTACCATAAAAAGTCCTAGTTCCAAGATCTCGGCCGCAGGAACTGGCGCATACGCAAAGCATACGATAAGTTTCAGTGTCTCGGCGCCATACACTGTCTTCCGCGGCTTTTTACGTGACCTAGAGTCGAGTCTCGCACTCCGCGACGCAGCTGCAGTATCTTTCACTTCAGCCTCAAGTGACGACAGCAACGCAACAAAAAACCCTGAACTGAAAGCAATGAATTACACTCTCACGATTACTACTTACTCGCGTGGCTCTTAACTTATGATGGGAAAACAAGCTTTTGTGGATCTCTTGATAGTGCTCGTAATTCCGGCTGTAATAGTTGGTGCGTATTTTGTTTGGTTTCGCAATGGAGATACTACAGATCTTTTAACTTCAACAGCTTCGCAAGACAAAGGGCAAGTAGCAGCAAATCAGCCCGGCGCAAAGATTGAGCTCGCTCTTAAAACGCTGAAGACAATTCATCTCGACGACAGTCTCTTCAAAGACCCTGCGTACCTTTCACTCAAGACATATACCATAAACATCCCTAGTGTGCCTATTTCGAGACCATTCCCGTTCACCCCTCCACCTGAGATTCTCGAGCGCCTGAGAGATGCGCACTATAGTGCGAAAAATCCTTCATCGACCACTGGCACCTCAGGCACGAAGATCAATGCGCTTGATATTTCAAACAAGGTCAATGCCTTGAAAGGGAAGTAGATCATCTTTTTCGCTTTAATTCATTTTTATTCGCGCCATCTGCGCGGATTTGTTATAATTGGGATATAGCATATTGCTGACCTATGAGCTTTCTTTTATTTTTGGCGAAAAAAGGTTTATTTCGCGAGGATGATATTCCCGAGCTTGCTTCGCAGTCGGCAAAAACCCTCGGAGGTCTCGATGAGATACTCAGCAAGGGTGGAATGACGAACGCTGATATCAGTACGCTTAAGGCAGAGTATTACGGAATGGAAACACGCTCACTTGAAGGGCACAAGATCCCAGGCGAAGTGCTCAAGTATATCCCTGAAGAATCTGCGCGTCATTATCAGGTTGCTCCGCTTGGGGTTGTCGACCATACGCTTGAGGTGGGTATTGTTGACCCCGATATTACGCAAGCACGTGACGCCGTCCAGTTCATTGCCGCGAAGTTTGGCATGCCGTTTCGACTTTTCATCATATCGCAGGGAGATTTCAATCAGCTTCTGGTCCAATATCAGAATCTTTCTGGAGAAGTAACGCAGGCCCTTTCTGAGATATCGCCCGAAGACGCAAAGGCAGCTCTTGAAGAATATTCTGCTACCGAGCAAGATTCTTCAGCAGATACCCACGAACACACCGTAGTAAAAGGCGGGGAGACAAAGATAGTCGAGGACGCACCGGTCACCAAGATCGTTGCTGTCATCTTGAAACACGCCGTTGAAGGAAATGCATCCGATGTTCACATCGAACATACCGGAGACAAAGTACGCGTACGCTTCCGCGTTGATGGTGTGATGTACACATCGCTAATACTTCCTGTCATTAATCATAATGCTATCGTTGCCCGTATCAAGATATTGGCCCAACTCAAACTCGACGAGAAACGAAAGCCACAAGATGGCCGCTTCAGCGCGCGCATGGACGGCAAGAAGGTAGATTTCCGTGTCTCAACATTCCCAGCGTACTATGGGGAGAAGGTGGTGATGCGTATTCTTGATACCGGCAAGGGTGTGCTCACTCTTGATATGATGGGATTTTCGCCCGAACACCTTGCGCTTGTGCGAGACGCCATCAAGACCCCTTACGGCCTCATTCTTGTTACAGGTCCAACTGGCTCAGGTAAGTCCACAACTCTCTACTCAATGCTCAACGAACTTGACCGTGAAAAGCGCAACGTCATCTCCCTTGAAGATCCGGTTGAGTACAATATTCCTGGGGTGAATCAATCGCAAGTGCGGCCTGAGATAGGGTACACTTTCGCGAATGGTCTGCGCTCAATTCTTCGTCAGGATCCGGACATTATCATGGTGGGAGAGATCCGCGACAAAGAGACCGCACAGCTCGCAGTACAGGCGGCACTTACCGGACATCTTGTCTTCTCAACGCTTCACACCAATAATGCTGCGGGGGTTATTCCACGCCTTATCGACATGGAGGTTGATCCTTACCTTATTGCACCGACGCTTATCCTCGCTATGGGTCAGCGCCTTTTGCGCACTATGTGCCCAGAGTCCAAGAAAGAGGTCCCGCTCACCGAAAGTATGAAGATGATGATCGACCGGCAGTTCGCGGATCTCCCACCATCGCTTAAGGGAACAATGAAGATCCCTGATCACGTCTACGAAGCCGTTCCGTCACCTAGGTGTCCATCGGGCACCAAGGGCCGTACTGCAGTGGTTGAATTCTTAAAGATGGACCGCGAGCTCGAGCATGTCGTCCTCACTAATCCCGTCGAGCAGGCAGTGTATGAGATGGCGCGCTCGAAGGGGATGTTGACGATGAAGGATGATGCGCTGCTGAAGGCTTTTGAGGGGATTATACCCTTCGAAGAGGTAAACAACATTGTTTAACGCACATTTTTGGCGAACTTCTTCGTTGTCATCGACGAGCGTCCCGACGAACGTACCAGAGTACGTCCGTTCGGGCACGCTCATCTCGACGCCTTGAATTTCATCCAAAACTGAGCGTTAAATCAGACTGTCGCATCTCATCTCAAATTTGCCCTCAGACACTGACGCCTCGTGATGTATCGAAAATTTAATGATTCCTTAAGACCGTAGCAACTCTGGCTCAGTCACCAAACACTAGAGCATTCTCCAATCTTTAAATGATACTGAAACTATCCTAGCATTTCCTGAAGGATTCGAATAATAGTGTTTTTGCTTTTTGCATTTCCCGAGCACTC
>JAYTUL010000056.1:0-6150 GCA_043744555.1 bacterium
TCGTTGAGCTTTTATCGCGGAATCATTTGCAAGAAATTAACGAGCATCCCCAAGAAGCGTTACCGTTACTGGGGATTTAACCGGACAGGAGTGGGGTACCCCTATGTAGTTTTGGGAAAAAGAGACAAAACATCCGTCGTATGAATACGGCGGATGTTTTGCTATATGAAGAGTTTTAAAAATTCCAATTTGTTTTTTGAAAACTTTCAGAATTGGATGCCATTTCGAATTTTTCATGACAGGTGTATTCGAGAGCTGTGTGAGCGACCTGAATTTCAACGACCTTAAGGGAGTATGAAATTGGAAGTGCCTGTGGCCGATACGATATGCGAACCTTTCGTCTAAGAAAAATTTGAAGGGCGCCGATTCTGGAAGTTTCACCTAGATCCACGAGTCTTGGCGTTTCGTGAGCACATCAAACGCCACCCACACCGAAAGCCACGCAACTGACGAAAGCAGGATTATGGTCATCGGATGCGCATGAAAGAGCGCGCCTTTCATGAACTGATAGTCCTGAGTCATATTTGCAAGTGAGGGCATGTTGGCGAATACATTTACATACGAAACGTATTTGGTTGACTGCCAGAAGAAAACAACTGCAATAAGTGACTTCATGAATACCGGATTCAGGATGAAGCGGATGGTCGCGATAAGATATACGCGGCGCATGATGCGCTTTGTAAGTGCGGTGTCGATAATGTGAAGTGTGTGTTCCATGGATTAATTATTATCGTGATGGTGTGAAGCGATGAATATTATGTTCCCTGCTCGTCTAATAAACGTTGGAACTCTCGTTTCGCTCGGTAGATCTTGGTCTTGATGGCAGAGACGGTTGTCCCTTCCATTTCGGCGATCTCCTTTTGCGAATATTCATCGATGAAGTGGAGCGACAGTGGGCGCGCAAGCTGCATGGGCATTCGTGATAAGAATGAAGCCACATAGTCACGCATTGTCTCTTCGTGAGAATAATTCGCAGGATCAGGAAGCGTTTCGTAGAATTCAGGGTCAAGCTCAATCATGGCTCCCCCTTTCTTCTTTAACTTTTGATAATGAGTAAAGGTTGTATTCATGAGAATCTTGTATCCCCATGATTTGAAAGACGCGCCTTCGACGGTCTTGAAGCGATTGGCATTGAAATAGATCTTGGTGAATGTCTCTTGAACGATATCTTCAGCTTCTTCGCGGCTGCGGACTACACTTTCGGCTTTGCGAAGGAATGCGTCCTGATAACGCTCAACAAGAACGGCAAAAAGACTCGGGTGAGCTATAGAGCGCTCGAGTACTTCCTCATCACGGAGGTTGACTATCAAATTTTCACAATCTTCAAGCAACATGAATAATATAGTATAGACGATACCCTCATAACGCAAGCATGACCTCAGAAAGCATATTACCGAATCTCCAGAACTGGCGAACTTCTTCGTTGCGTTTCCTTACAGGAACTGTCCACTTGTTGGACTCTTCCTTCGCCCTACTTGAAAGATTCTCAACAAGTCTTGCGGGCTGAGGAGGAACTCATGGCTCACCTCTCTAATTCGGTCAACATATCAGAATATGCCTTCCTCGTCACTTTCCTTGCGCCTCGAATTTCATCCATTTCTGTAGATTATTCTCTAATCTCTTTAAATTTATTGCGCGTGCGCACATGCGCATACGCCATCCTTGCACACACATTCTAGCCCCCACTCCTTGAGAAGCTCCTGTATCCCCTCTTCGACCTGAATTTGTGGTACCCAACCTATGAGCTCACGGGCTTTGGTATTGCTTGCCTCTGAATGGAGTGTCTCTTGTCGTGCTAGTATATACTCCACTTTACCGCCCATCAGTTCTGCTAAGCGGTTGATTGTAATGCGATTGCCTGCGCCTATGTTAATTACTTCACCGTGTCCTACATTTGGATGTTCTGCGGCAAGAATATTGGCGCGTACAACGTCCTTAACATGAGTAAAATCTCGTGTTTGCTCGCCATCTCCTGTAATTGTAAGTGGTTTATCATCTTTCCGTAGTTTAATAAATTTACCTATAACAAGCGCATACGCACCGTCAAGACCCATCCGCATACTGCCGTAAACATTAAAATATCGAAGAGAAACAGTGGGAAGTCCATATACTTCATAAAACACGCGCGCATACTGCTCACCCACATATTTTTGCAGTCCATATGGTGATACGGGCTGTGCAGGAAACTCTTCGTGAAGTGGCATCGTTTGGTGATTGCCATATGCAGAACTCGATGCCGAATACACAACGCGCTTCACTCCACCATTCTTGGCAGCTAGGAAGACATTTAAGGTACCGTTAACGTTGACGTCGTGAGTTTTGACGGGATTATCGATAGAGTATTGTACGCGTGGAAGCGCCGCAAGATGAAAGACATAATCAGAGCCGGCGATGACAGGGCTGATATCTTCGAGGTTGCGAATATCAACGACATGGAGGGTCGCCTTGGGGTTTACATGCTCTTTGTTGCCGGCAGCGAGATTGTCGATAACGTGCACATTATAGCCTTTCTCGACGAGAGCGTCGGTCAGATGTGAGCCAATGAAGCCCGCACCACCGACAACCACTACTTTCTTTTTATTGTTCATATTAGTCATAGTCTAGGCTTTAAAATTAGGCTTACATGCACAGTATGAGTACTTCAAAATTTCAGTACTCGGGAGCCGTAAGCACTCGCATTCTTCTAGGTGGCTTACCACCAAGAAAAATTGGGTCGCTCGATGAAATTTTTGGTCGCACCTCCCACTACTACTACTTTCTTCATATCATTTGTTTCACTCATGCATACTTGGGTCATTAATTTGTATTCTTAATGGTACGGATTATAACTCAAACATTGCCACGAAGTCGCAATACTTGGAACTTTACAATTTTCAATCGAGCGCTTAAACTAGCCACACTATGTCTATTCTAAATTACAGCGAGATACTCCCGCGCAAAATTATTCTTATCGATGATCAGCCTTACGAAGTCTTAGACGCACATGTCTTCCAAAAGCAGAAATCCCGCCCAGTGAACCACACCAAGGTAAAAAATCTTCTTTCTGGCAGCGTGAAAGAGGTCGTTTTCCATCAATTCGAGAAGGCTGAGGAAGCAGATATGGGTCAGCGGGAAGTAAAGTACCTATTCTCGAACAAGGGCGAGTTCTGGTTCTGCGACCCTAAGGTTCCGTCTGATCGCTTCAAACTAAGCGATGCACAGGTAGGCGACGGCATGCGCTTCATCAAGACAAATACCGTCATCGACTCAACGACATTCAATGGAAACATCATCGGACTCAGGCTTCCTGTAAAGGTTGAGCTTAAAGTGACCGAGGCTGCACCTGCTGTGCGCGGCAACACTTCCGGTAATGCGACCAAGGCTGTTGTGCTTGAAACAGGCGCGACCGTCTATGTGCCGATGTTCATCAATGAGGGCGATGTCATTCGTATCAACACTGAGACGAATGAGTATACCGAGCGCGTCGAAAAAGCCTAAGTAAGCTGGTAAATTTGGCGCATTAAACTGCTTATTAACTTAAAACGCTCACTCATTTTATCAGTGCACTTTTCTCCCAGTGAACAACAAATGCAGCAAAGAAGACCGCCACAGAGGGCGGTCTTTGATTTAGGAGCGGGCCAGACTGTGACTCGCAAGTATGCTAACGTAGAGATCTTCTGGATATGGTGCCACCTTTATGCCAAGCGAATGGCCGATCGAGCGTTCCCAGCAAGCTCCCGTTGAGCACTCCCAACCCGGAAGAAAAAGAAGGGTTCCAACAAGCCCACTTTCAAAGATGGGCCGATAAACATCATCAAGAATGGGCCAGCAGTAACCGACATGAGCAGGATCAGCCTTCCACCTTTTCCAAAGTCCAACAATTACCTCTTCAAGATGAGTCTGGTCGAAAACAAAGTCACCTCTTTCTCGAAGAAGTCTGACTGCATCCGCAAGTACGAGGAAGTTGGTCTTTGTCGATTTAAAGCCCCCGGTAGACACAGGTCCGCAAACCTGAAGAATTTTGCCGTGGACATTGGGGGGGAATTTTCCCAATACCTCAACAGCCAGGGTGCCAAGTTCTTGAAAGGTTTGTGTCTGTTTTGTTCGCGTCGCAGGAACAAGCTGCCAATAAGGACATTTTTTCATCAGTATCTCCTGTGAATTCTAATCTAAAAATACCATACTCTTCAAAGAATCTAAAGGGCGATGGTTCAGCAGAAATAAACCCTTAGGCGGTTGAAATTGTCACTGCGCGCTTTTTGAAATCGGGAGTGAGGGCGACTGACTCTGCGGTGCATTACTTTACGTGAGGATTCTTCCGAAGTTCTGGTTCCACCTTGGTGAGAGGAAATTTTTTAAATAATGCTGTATGGGTACAACAAAAATGAACACGGTTTTATTCGTGTTCATTATTTGCGGTACTGATTATATTACGGTGTTTTTAGTTTAAGCGGCGATGTATGGGAGAAGTCCCATGTAGCGAGCACGTTTGGTGGCGACGGCAAGTGCGCGCTGTTGCTTGGCCGAAAGGCCTGTGCGACGGCTTGTTGCTATCTGACCGTGTGGGGTCAGGAACATGCGGATAAGATCGACGTCCTTGTAGTCGATATACTTGATGTTGTTGGCCGAAAGATAATCTTGCTTCTTTTTCATGATGATTTTTTCGTTATTAATTATAGAACTTTCGATATTGGCGCACTTCGTCGTTGTCGTCTGTGGGGTCGCGAGGCAGTATCAGCCAAGGCACTTCCAATTCATTCTCCTTGCAGTCGTTGAAATTTAGGTCGCTCATACAGCCTCTGCGACACTCCTCGACTGCCGCCGTCGAATTGCATCCAATCTCAAAAGTTCGAGCTAATCTAAATTTAGATGTGATAATTTTAAAAGAAGATTTTTTGATGCAATTCGAGATGCAACGACTCGGCGATGTTTGAGCGGACGTACTCAGGGTACGTTTGCCAAACTCGCTTAGGAAGTTGCGCTCGAATGGCGCAAAAAAGATCTTTTAAAAGGGGATGTCGTCAGGGTTGATATCCTCTTCCGGATACTCTATCGTATCAAGCTCTGCAGAAGATGGTGCTGGCTGCTCAGCTGATTTCGCGCTCGTTGCAGGCTTTGCAGAATGCGACTCTGCACGTGCTGGTGCTCCACCGGCATAATCTCCACCTTGTCCTCCTGCTTGAGCACCACTCTTCGGACCAAACTGGAAGCCTTCGGCGACAATCTCTGTGCGGTACTTCTTCGTACCATCCTTATCGTCCCAACTGCGTGTCTGAATGCGACCTTCAATGAATACTGAGGAACCTTTCCTTAGATACTGAGTGACTATCTCTGCTTGACGACCGAAGACGACCACATTGTGATAATCTACCGATTCCTGCTTGGCACCGTTCTTGTCCTTGTAGACGCGATTGGTCGCAACAGAGAACGATGAAACGGGGGTTCCATTAGGAAGCGCGCGCGTCTCAGGGTCTCTTGTGAGATTGCCGTAGATCATGGCTTTGTTTATGTACATAAGGAACGATTGATTGATAAATGTTAAATAACGTGAGACTTTTGAAACTTTCACAAATTGAATGCAATTTCGTATTTTTCATGACGGGAGTGTTCGAGAGGACGTATGAGTGATACGTTCTCCGAACCTTTCGTCAAAGAAAAATTCGAAGGGCGCCAATTTTGGAAGTTTTAGCTAATGACGAGGTCCTCAATGGTCTTATCGAGCTCCTCTTCAGAAAGCTGAGGCTTCTCCACTGCAGGAACTGTATCTACCTTTGTTACACCATCTTCACGCTTTGCCTGAAGCACCTTCTTGGGTACCATCGTATTCTCGCGGACAGTGCCGACGAGGATAAAGCGAAGGATAAAGTCGTCGGACATGAGTCCAGTCTCTATCGACTTTATTTGTGCGGGATCTGTCTCAAACTTGATCCAGCCGAAATATGCCGAGGCATATAGGGCTCTCTTGTTCGATGCGACCTTGGTCATAGGATAGGTGAGATCCATGTGCTTTGGATACTCATCCGCTATGACGTGACCGCCCTTACTCTCTATAACGTCACGTATCGCAGTGACGCGCGCGCCTAAACCGTCGTCTCCGACGATGGGCACGATATGGAAGCCGACTTCGTAGATCTTAGGATCGTTCGGGATGACTTCGATACTTATTTCTTG
>JAYTUL010000057.1:0-6045 GCA_043744555.1 bacterium
AGAGCGGGCTTACGCCGAACCGCTGTTTCGTTTTTTGTTTCATGCCCAATCATTTTAACTGCTAATTGGGTGTTGCAATTAATTGTTGAACTTAGGAACCCATTGTTTGACAGTGAAAGCGCGAACTGATAGGATACCGCAATCGTTCTCTTTAATCCGTCTCTCTCCTTTTAGGCCCCATAGTTGTGGGACATAAAAGAAAATAGACGTGATATTGAGAGAACGAACTTGTTCCGAGCTAAGTTATTCTAGCTCTAATCTGCAGTTTTGGATGCAGTTTGCATGCCGCAGACTGAGTGTGTGTGCGAAAGGACGTATTCGGATACGTTCTTCGTACCGCACCAGTCGAGAAGTGCAAAATGCGCCAAAAGTGGAGATTATGTGAATAAGCACATAATAATCCTATGGCAAAAAAATCAACTATCGCTAGGCAGTTAAATCCCAAGTTTTCAACTCGGGCTACAAATCGCTGTTTCAAGTGCGGACGAAAACATGGCTATATCCGTGATTTCGATCTCTGCCGTATATGTTTCCGAGAATTAGCAAACGAGGGTAAGATCCCCGGTATTACGAAATCATCATGGTAATCACAGACCCTATAGCAGACATGCTTATGCGCATCAGAAACGCTGGTGCTGCAGGAATGAAGACCACACTTGTGCCGTTTTCTGACGTAAAGTTGCGCATTGCTAACCTCCTTGTAAAGGAAGGCTATGTCACCTACGTAACAAAAAAGATACGCAAAGGCAAGACCTCAATGCGTGTGCTTGAAGTAGGAATCTGCTACGACGCACCTCGCATCCCGCGCGTGAAGGGCACAGAGCGTATTTCTCGCCCATCCCGACGTATGTATATCGGTGCCAAGGAGATCCGCCCCGTCAATCAGGGCCATGGACTTCTGGTGCTTTCGACCCCCAAAGGAATGCTTTCTGATGTCGATGCACGTAAGGAGCATGTTGGCGGTGAGATAATCTGTAAGATCTGGTAATGCAAAATTTATGTCACGACTTTCAAAAAAACCAATCATCATCCCAGAGAAAACCGAAGTAACTATTACGGGCAGCAACGTTACCGTGAAAGGGCCTCTTGGTACGAACGCACGCACTTTTCCTGAGGTTGTCTCTATAATAAAGGAGGGAAGCGAAATACGCGTTGTAGTTATCAACCCTCATCGCGACTTCAAGCCGCTTGATGGAACCGTAGTAGCGCACATCAAGAACATGATCACAGGCGTCAACACTCCGTTTGCAAAACGCCTACTTATCGAAGGAGTCGGCTTCAAGGCAGACGCCAAGCCCAATGGCGCAGATACCAACCTTCACCTCGCACTTGGATTTTCTCACCCCATCGTACTTTTGGTCCCTACTGGACTTAAGGTGACGACCGAGAAAGGGGCTATCAATGTCTCAGGTATCGACAAGGAGCTCGTCGGTGCATTTTCTGCAAAGGTACGCGCACTTAAGGAACCAGAACCATATAAGGGGAAAGGTATCCGCTATTCCGATGAAGTTATTCGCCGTAAGCAGGGTAAGAAGAGCGCCTAATTATGACTTCCAATTTCACACAAATTTCTTGGTTGCCAGCGTCGCGAGTTCGCTCGAAGTATCACTCATACATCTCGGGAACATCGCTCCTTACCGCCTCGAACTTTATGCAAAATTTGAAGTCTTCAAAATAATATGAACAAGATTGAACAAAAAAACTACCATCGCATGCGCCGGCACAATCGTATCCGCGCCAAGATATCAGGAACCGGAGCTATACCCCGACTTGCGATATTTCGCTCTGCACGTTTTATCACTGCCCAGCTTATCGACGATACAAAAGGCGTCACACTTGCTCAGGCAAGTGACATGAAGGCTGCAAAGGGAACCAAAGTTGAACGCGCAAAAGTAGTTGGAGCCGAGATCGCATCAAAAGCAAAAGCCGCAAAGATCGATAAGATCGTCTTTGACCGTGGAGGTTTTCTTTATGCCGGACGCGTAAAGGCATTAGCAGACGCAGCTCGCGAAGGAGGACTCACTTTCTAAAGCAATAAGGTAATATTATGGATGAACAAAACACACAATCTAAAGCAGCCCCAGCACCAGTTACAGCCGAAGTAAAAGCACCCGCAAAGTCTACGGTTTCAAGCCCTCGCTCTTTCGGAGTTGGAGGTGCACCTGTGCGCGGTGGAGCTGGTAACCGCGGTGGCGGCGGTGCTCGTGGTGGATCAGGTCGTGGTAGCGGTAAGCCAGGCGACAAGCGCGGAGGTGGACGCCCTCGCCCTGAGCGCGCAAAGCCAGAATACGAGCAGAAGTCTATTGAGGTACGCCGCGTTGCGCGTGTCGTAGCAGGCGGACGACGTTTCTCTTTCAGTGTCGCGATGATCATTGGTGACCGCAAGGGTAAGGTAGGTGTAGGAACAGGAAAGGCCGGCGACATCTCGATGGCAATGGACAAGGCAGCAAAGGATGCCAAGAAGCACATGATCACTATCAAGCTCACCAAGACCAACTCCATCCCTCATCAGGTAGAAGCGAAGTCTTCTTCTGGTATCGTCGAGATAATGCCAGCACCTCATCGCGGTCTCGTTGCGGGGTCTGCCGTGCGCAATACACTGGAACTCGCAGGCATTACTGATGTATCGGCCAAGATCCGCAGTGGCTCAAAGAACAAGCTGAACATCGCTCGCGCAACCATCAAGGCGCTCAGCATGCTTCATGCTCGACGCACCTCTCAAGTAAAGACAGAAGAAAAGGCAGACAAGGCGGATGCAGTAACTACTACCGCAAAATAATTTGTAACGGCTTATGCAACTAAATCAACTCAAAAGAAAAACAAAGAATCGTGACTCAAAACGTGTTGCCCGTGGAGGCAAGCGTGGTAAGACTGCAGGTCGCGGAACAAAGGGACAGAAAGCTCGTGCAGGACACAAGATGCGCCCTGAAATGCGCGATATCATCAAGAAGATCCCTAAACTTCGCGGTCGCGGAAAGAACACCAACAAGTCATTCGAAATTAAACCCGCACCAGTTAATCTGATGCTCATAGAGAAGAACTTTGCCCCAGGCGACACTGTCACTCCCGAGATATTGCTCGCAAAGAAGCTCGTTGCTCGTTTTGGTGGTCGCGTACCGAAGGTAAAGATCCTCGCAACCGGAAAGCTTACAAAGAGCATCACCTTTACTAGCTGCTTAATGTCAGCAAGTGCAAAGGCTGCTATAGAGGCTGCCGGAGGCAAGGTTACGGAGGAAGTAAGGGAGACAACCGGTAAGAACAAAGAAGCTAAAGGCAAGAAGTAATAGGGATGCATAGAGGATTTCTCTAGAGCAACAGTCGCTTCAAAGTGATCTATGAACAATTTTTTCTACAAATTACGACTGATGATGAGTGATTCGATGCTTCGCAATCGTATCTTCTTTGTTATAGGGGCACTCGTAGTATTTCGTATCGCTGCCGCTGTCCCTATTCCTGGAGTTGACCACGCTGCACTCGATCAATTCTTCAAAAATAATCAATTCCTCGGACTCTTGAACGTATTTTCAGGTTCAGGACTTTCTAATCTTTCTATCGTCATGCTCGGTGTGGGTCCGTACATTACGGGCTCTATCATCATGCAGCTACTAACGATGATGTCGCCTAAGCTTAAGGCGATGTATCACGAGGAAGGGGAGCTTGGCCGCAAGAAATTCACGCAGTACTCTCGCTTGCTCACAGTACCTCTCGCATTACTTCAGGGCTACAGTCTCCTCATACTCTTGGCCCACCAAGGTGTTTTGGGTACTCTTAATCCTTTTCAGATGTTCTCAAACGTCATCATCGTCACCGCAGGCTCCCTCTTCCTCATGTGGCTCGGTGAGCTTATCTCTGAGTTCGGCGTAGGAAACGGTGTCTCACTCATCATCTTCGCAGGTATCGTTTCGCGCATTCCTACTGTCACTTCACAGATCTTGGCATCAGGCTTTAATCAGGCCGAAATCCCAACATATTTCGCTTTTGCCCTAGCAGCTATTGCCATCATTGCAGGTGTCATTGTTATGACAGAAGCTGAGCGTCCTGTCCCTATTACTTACGCCAAGCGCGTGCGTGGCGGAAAGATGTACGGCGGAGTCTCCACCTACCTACCACTTCGCGTTAATCAAGCCGGCGTCATTCCTATCATCTTCGCACTTTCTATATTGCTTTTTCCTCAACTCATTGGTGGCTTCCTTTCTGGACTTGCCAACCCAACCGCACAGCATATCGGAGAATTCCTGAAGTTGCACTTCACACAGGGCTGGGTCTACTCAGGTTTTTACTTTGTTCTTGTTTTCCTCTTCACCTACTTCTATACCGCAGTCACCTTCGACCCTGAAGCTATTGCCACGAATCTGCAGAAGTCAGGTGCATTCATTCCGGGAGTTCGCCCAGGTAATGCGACCGCAGAGTATCTCGCAAAGATCCTTACGCGCACGACATTTGCCGGCGCAATCTTCCTCTCTGTAGTTGCAGTCTTGCCTCTTGCGATGCAATCGATCACAGGCGATACAAAGCTCGCCATAGGTGGTACCGCCCTCCTCATCGTTGTCTCAGTCGTACTCGACCTCATCAAGAAGATGGATGCACAACTCAGCATGCGTGAGTATTAATTCTTTTTTGTAAAAACAACAAAAAATGCCCAAGGGCATTTTTTGTTTTCGTTCGACAGTAACAAAAATAATTTTAATTTACCTAATGTACACCGTCAATATTTTTAGCAAAATTTTGAATTATCGAGATGTACAGTTATACTCTCCACATGCATAAAGAAACTTTCATATTCATCGGTGCGTCAGGCTCAGGAAAAGGGACTCAGGTAGCTCTACTTGAGGAATACTTAAAAAAGAAAGACAGAAACACGCCTATATTTCACGTGCAGACCGGACAGCATTTTCGTGAGTTCATTAAAGCTGATACTTATGCAGCCCATATCGCGCGTGAAGTACAGGAGAAGGGCGGACTGCAGCCGTCATTCCTCGCAATGTGGATATGGTCTGACTTGTTTGTAAAAAATCTCACGGGACAAGAGCACATTATCTTAGACGGAGCACCGCGTACACTTTCCGAGGCACATCATCTTGATATTGCGCTAAAATTTTTCAAGCGTGAACAGCCCACGGTGATCTATCTCAAGGTGCACCGTGAGTGGTCATTCAAGCACCTGATGGCACGTGCCGAGAAGGAGGGGCGCACCGATGACACCGAGCAAAGTATCAACCGTAGGCTTGATTGGTTTGATCATGATGTACTTCCTGCGATCAACCATTACCGCCGCGACAGGGATTATGATTTTGTTGAAATAAACGGGGAGAAGTCAATTGAAGAGGTGCAGCGAGAGATCATTGCCAACGTCTTCGGTGAATAACCTTAAAATTGATGCATTGCACCACAAGAGTACTTCCAAATTTCAACACTCGAGAGCCGTAGGCACTCGCATTCTTCTAATACCATCTTCCAGTAACTCTTCGGCGCAAGCTAAGGGTACCTCTTAGTTTTGGAAGGGGTACCCTTGGAGAAGTTGCCAGTTGGTTAATTGTGGATGGTATAAGTAGATTAGCACCAAGAAGAATTGGGTCGCTCGATGAAATTTTAAGTTCGGCACATGGAATAGGAATTCCAGTGCACTTCCAATTTTATCTCCTTACAGGAGCTGTCCACTCATTGGGTCTTTTTACAAAAGCCCTCAATGAGTCTTGCTCTCTGGGCCACTTGCCCACACCTCACCCTTTGGTCATTTAAATTTAGGTCGCTCATACAGCTTCTCTAACACAGCGTCTGTCCAGTGCTTCGCACTGCACTCAATTTTAAAGCTTATTCGCGAATATAATTGTTGTATTATCGCCTCTCGTTGAGATGTCGAGTAGGCGTATGAAAATACGCTTCTTCGGCATTCTCAGAGAAAATTTAACCGTATCGAATATAAGCCACAGGTCACTTCTCGTCGTGGCCCAGCATTCTCCAATCTTTAAATGATACTGAAACTATCCTAGCATTTCCTGAAGGATTCGAATAATAGTGTTTTTGCTTTTTGCATTTCCCGAGCAC
>JAYTUL010000058.1:0-22826 GCA_043744555.1 bacterium
AGTCCTTTTCTGATACAGTCATGACTGAAACAAAAAGGGCATTGTTTGCTATTCATACGTTTGAAATTGAAAGCGAGCTTTTAATAACAACGTATTTTAACAGTTTGAGGGGTCAAAAAGACCTATTTGGTACTATATGCCAAAAAGCTCAAAATCCTAGCAATGTAGCCGTAAGTGGCGTATCCTATACAAATGTCAAAAACGGAGGCGGTGGCGCGAATAAAAATAAATAAACTTCTTGAAGAGGCAGAATTGTGTTTTATTGATGACGAGAATGGAAAAGAAAATATTCGACTAGAAGCCGGTGTGAAATACGAAGAAATCGGCAATGAACTTTTGTAATAATTTATGATCAATCTGGTAACCCTGCAAGAAAACTCGTACAAAAAAATAATATGAAAAAAAACGACCACATCAATGAAGTCATAATCTACGAAGGCGACAATGGTCAGCCGAGGATTGAAGTGCGGATTGAAAATGATACGGTTTGGCTCAGTCAGTCACAGCTTGCTGAACTTTTTGGGACCACAAAAGCAAACATTAGTATTCATGTCAAAAACCTCTTTGAGGAAGGAGAATTGATGAAAGAAGCAACTGTTAAGGAATGCTTAACAGTTCAAAAAGAGGGTAGTAGAGAGGTTTCTCGACACATTGAGCATTATAATCTTGATCTTATAATCTCTGTTGGTTACAGGGTCAAATCAGATACCGCAACAAAATTTCGCATTTGGGCAACACAAAGGCTAAGTGAGTACCTTGTTCAGGGCTTCACTATGAACGATGAGTTTTTGAAAAATAATGGCGGCGGAGTGTACTTCAAAAAATTACTGGCTCGTATTCGTGACATTCGTTCCAGTGAAAAGATGCTATACCGACAAGTGCTCGATCTCTATGCTACGAGCGTGGATTATGATCCAAAATCTTTACATTCAGTTAAGTTTTTCAAAATTGTGCAAAATAAATTGCATTATGCTGTGCACAAGCAAACAGCATCAGAAGTTATCTACAATCGTGCCGATAGCAAAAAAGAATTTATGGGTTTGACGGTTTTTGCGGGTGAACTACCTGCATTGGAGGAAGTGCGGATTGCAAAAAATTATTTGACCGCCAAAGAACTGGAAAAATTAAATCGGCTTGTTTCGGTCTATTTTGAATTAGCAGAGTTGCGCGCCATGAATCGACAAACCATGAATATGGGCGAGCATATCAAGGCTCTTGATAGCTTGCTGAGTGATTACGGCGAAGGAGTTTTGATTGATGCGGGCAAAATAAGTCACGAAAAAGCAATGGATAAAGCGGAAGAAGAATATCGCAAATACCAATCTAATACTCTCTCACCTGTAGAGGGGGCGTATTTAGAGAGCATCAAGGCGATTGAGAAGAAGCTGGCGAAGAAAGTCCACAAAGACAAGAAATAATTATGAAAAAACAATCAAAAAATAAGGCAATCGCAATTTTCGATGGAGGGGAAATCCGTCGACACTACGATGAGGAAAAAGAACTCTGGTATTTTTCGGTAATTGATATTATCAGGGCGTTAACCGGCAGCTCAATTCCTCGCCGATACTGGTCGGATTTAAAAAACAAGCTCAAAAATGAAGGTAGTGAACTGTACGAAAAAATCGTACAGTTGAAAATGGCAGCCGAGGATGGTAGGTGGAAAATCCGCATAAGCCCCTAAACGTCAAGAAAACCTGCCCTGCGGCAAGTTTTTAGTTTTTAATATCAAATCAATATTGTTTAAAAAGGCAATTATATCTATACTTAGTCTAACAATGAGCAATCCAGACATGTTGCAAGGTGATCTTTATCGAAAGACAGAGGCTGATCGAGCTCTGAATATTTCTATTGCGGAATTGATTAAATAATTATGGCAAATAAAAACCTTACGAGTGCCAAAAAAGCGAAAAATGATGAGTTTTATACACAATTTTCTGATATCCAAAAAGAAATTGAAGCCTATCTTGAGTATGACCCAAATACTTTCAGAAATAAAGTTATTTATAGTAATTGCGACGACCCATACGAAAGTAATTTCTTCCGCTTCTTCGTCCTAAATTTTAAACGGCTAGGGATAAAGAGACTTATCGCAACTAGCTACAAACCATCACCAATTGCGAATACTCAATTAGGGCTGTTTGGTGATGATGTTACTCTTATGCCTGTAAAGGGGAGACCGAAAATTACCGCGAACAAATTCATTATCAACGAAGTTGGCGATATCAATGGCGACGGCTCATTTTCACTAGCAGATATTGCCCTACAGCTTAGAGCTAACAAAAACAACGAATGGACACCACTAGAGGGTAACGGAGATTTTAGGAGTGCTGAATGTATTGAGTTGCTCAAACAATCTGACATCGTAGTCACCAATCCTCCATTTAGTTTATTTCGTGAATATATTACGCAACTTTTCGAGCACAAAAAGCAGTTTCTAATCATTGGTAATCTTAACGCAATAACTTATAAAGAAATTTTTCCAATGATCAAAACGAATAAAGTTTGGTTGGGAAATAATGCAAGAGTTAATGGTGGTGCGATGTTCTATGAGATTCCAGAAGCTGTTGCAAACCTAGACCAAGTTCGTGAAATTAAAACTGACGAAAAAGGTAAGAAGGTATATATAACAAGAGTTCAAGGTGTTCGTTGGTTTACAAACCTTGATCACGGACGACTACACCAACCAATTCCCTTGATGACTCACGCTGACGTTTTAAAGTTCAGTACAAATAAGCCGTTCGTACACTACGACAATTATGACGCTATTGAAATTGCTTTGGTAAAAAATATTCCGAAAGACTACAAAAACGTTATGGGAGTGCCAATCAGTTTTTTAGATAAGTATTCACCAGAGCAATTTGATATTTTAGGGACAAGCGATAATGGCCTCGTAGATGACAAGTACAAGACATCGCCTGGTTTAAAAAAACAATTTGTAGAAGATTATTATAAAGCTGGGGGCACTGGTGCGTATAAGGGAGGCAACCCTACAGCTGGTTACTATGAAGATGGGGTTGCAAAGATGGCATACAAGAGAATCTTTATTAAGCACAAGAGAAAATAATTATGAAAACAACCCTAAAAAATGACATTACCATAAAAGAAATTTGCAATGGTTTTGTCTACAACGAACTCGAAGGAAAGGGGTTGTCCGGTCTCTCAGGCAAACTAACTATCCAACCAGAGTATCAACGTAATTATATTTATGCCGACGGCAAAAGAGACGTTGCAGTAATTGATTCAATTTTAAAAAGTTATCCAATAGGTCTGATCTATTTCAACCAGGTTGGTAAAGACAAATTTGAAGTATTAGATGGTCAACAGCGCATCACGAGTATAGGTCGATTTGTCACCGGCAAATTTGCTGTTAAAGATAAAAATGGAAATCAGCAGTACTATAGCGGCATGGCTGATAGTCAGCGTGAGCAAACAATGAATACCAAGCTGTTGGTGTATATATGCGAAGGTGATGAGCCCGAGATTAAGGATTGGTTCAAGACTATTAACATTGCAGGGGTTCCATTAACCGAACAAGAGATTCTCAATGCAGTATATTCTGGTCCTTTCGTCACTCGCGCACGCGAGGAGTTTAGTAATAGTCAAAATAAAAACATTCAAAAATGGAGTGCGTATATTGCAGGCGATATCAGGCGCCAAGCGTATCTGGAGCGGGCTTTAGATTGGGTTTCTGATGGATCAATAGATGGCTACATGAGCGAACACCGAAATGACAAAAATATTAATGAACTCAAAAAACATTTTGACACTGTAATCGATTGGGTCTCAGACACATTTACAGACGTCGAGAGCGAAATGAAGGGGCTTGAATGGAACAGGCTTTACGAGACTTATCACAAAAAGAAATATAATCCTGCCACTGTGTCCGCCTTGGTTCAGAGTCTCTATGCCGATGGTTTTGTAAAAAATCGCAAAGGTATTTTCGAGTATGTGTTAGGTGGCGAAGTTGAAACAAAATTGCTTGAAGTGCGGGTATTTGAGGATTCAACCAAGCGCTCAGTTTACGAAGCGCAAACTGCTGATGCAAAGAAAAAAGGAATTTCAAATTGTCCACATTGCGCGCTTGGTCACGATGCAAACAAGGGCAAAATTTGGACTCTGCCAGATATGGATGCCGACCATGTAGCCGCATGGAGTAAGGGTGGTGCCACAGATGTAAAGAATTGTCAGATGTTATGTAAGACTCATAACCGAGCTAAAGGTAATCGATAAATAAACTTATGAACGAAATTATTTGCCCAAATTGTAAAAAGACTTTCGAGTTAGATAAGGCTGGTTTTTCTGACATTCTTAAGCAGGTTAGAGACGCTGAATTTAGTAAAGACTTAAAAGAGCGCGAGCGGAAATTCGCTGATGATAAGCACAATGCTGTTACTCTTGCAGAAAATAGAAAAGACCTCGAAATTGCTAAGATTGCTACTAAGAATGCATCGGAGATAGCTGAATTGAGATCAGAAATTAAAAATGCAGATCTTAAAGAGAAGCTCGCCGTTAAAGAAGCCGTCAGCTCTTCCGACAAAGAACGTAATGACCTCATCACTAAACATGAGAATGATATGCGGGATAAAGACGCAACAATAGAACGTTACAAAGATCATAAACTGAAGCTCAGTACAAAAATGGTTGGAGAAAGCTTAGAACAACATTGCGAAACAGAATTCAACAGACTCCGTTCGACTGGCTTTCAAAATTCATACTTTGAGAAAGATAACAACTCTAAAACTGGCAGCAAGGGCGATTACATTTATCGCCAATCCGACGAAGCCGGCAATGAAATTATTTCTATAATGTTTGAAATGAAGAACGAAGGTGACGAAACTGCGACCAAGAAAAAGAATGAAGATTTTTTACGCGAACTTGATAAAGATCGCTCAGAGAAAAAATGCGAGTATGCAGTACTCGTGTCACTTCTGGAGGCAGAAAGCGAACTATATAACACTGGCATTATTGATATGTCTCATAAATACCAGAAAATGTATGTAATTCGTCCGCAATTTTTCATACCAATGATAACTCTACTACGTAATGCAGCTATGAATTCTCTTAAGTACAAAGCAGAGCTTGCGATTATAAAAAATCAGAACATTGATGTTACAAATTTTGAAAATGAACTGAATGAATTCCGTGATGACTTTGGGCGTAATTTTCGCCTCGCATCTGAAAAGTTTAAAAGTGCAATAGACCACATTGATGAGTCCATTAAGCAACTCGAGAAAACAAAAAAAGATCTTCTCTCTTCAGAAAATAATTTACGCCTAGCCAATGATAGGGCGGAGCATTTGACCATAAAGAAGCTAACTCGCGGTAATCCTACTATGACTGCTAAGTTTGAAGAACTTTCTGATACCTACAAAGTACAGGAAAAAACTATATTGTAAATTATGTATACTCAAATTTTAGATATAATAAAACAAGCTGGTCGTACTCAAACGATATTACGAATCATCTACACCGAAAAAGATGGCACCAGTGAAGGATGGCGATACGTCGAGCCTTATAGTTTTAGAGGTAATGGAGAAAATGAGGCTTTGTTTGCGTGGGATGTAAACAAAGAGGGTATTCGTCGTTTTACGCTGAGTAGAATTAATCAGGCTGAAACAACATTAGATCATTTTTCACCGCGGTATCCAATTGAAATTATATGAATCATCAAAAAGGAGAAAAATTTAGATTTGGACTACGAGGGAGAACTCTTGTTGTGATCGACTGGGCTAATGTGTACGGGTGGTTTTCTCGTCCCCATAGTAAAAGTTATCTTGGTTGGAAAATTGACCCCAAGAGACTTTTTGATTATCTCATGACCTACGAAGAGATTGGTGGTAAACGACTTTATCACGGAGTTGAACCTGGCAATAAACGTTCTGAGGATTTTGGGAGTGCTATTTCAGCAATTGGATTTAATTTTTTTACTAAAGATGTTAAGTGGGCACCCGTTTACTTGAACGAAGAAAGCCACTTTAGAGTAGTGGTGAAAAAACTTTTTGATGTACTTAATAGCATAAAAGTTACAAATTCAGACATTTCTACTAAATTGTATGAGTTAAGAATAAAAGTTAAAAGTTGGCTTGAAAATCAGGAGCCCGATTTTGATGTAGATGACTTAATTGATAAGTTAGACGTAGAGTTAAAAAAGCTTAATATAAATATTGATGACTTACAGAGGAATCTTCTTAAGCCAGTAGAGCGTAGAAAATGTGACTTTGATGTCGAGATTGCGAGAGACATGTGTAATCTTTCAGCCGAATTTGATACCCTGATTCTATTTAGTGGTGACGGAGATTATTCTGCATTGGTGGATGACTTAATATCAAAAGGCAAAAAGATAATCGTTGTTTTTGCTCGTGGGCACATAGGCAAAGAGTACGGTGCCCTACGAGAAAAAGTACAGAAGAATAATCTTGCACATAAGCTATTTATCTGTAATGTGGAGAATCTAAGGGGGGAGATTTCGGCAGAAACTACGATCCCCCCAGATTTCTCTGGGGGGCGTGATATGCCTACTTTATCAGGTATCAGTGCCGAACGTCAAGCCACACTTGTGGATACCACAAAAGACATAACCTAAACTGTGCTGAGAATCTGCAGTGGCCCACAAGTCCGCGGAAATTTGCCAGCATATGATGTTCCATTTTATAATTGCTCACTTGGAATTTTAGCGACAGATAATAATTTATATGAACAATATCGAATGTGAGGTGCGCTGTTTGATAAGTGAGGATGAATACGAAACGCTACTTGGGCAGTTTAAAGATGTGGTGACATTGGTCACGCGCATGATATGGACAATTGGGTATATGAGCACGATCGAGAACGGCAAAAAAATATAACTATTAATCAGTTGGCGCGATGGCATAATCGCTTGAGGCGCGTGTTAAACTTTAAAAATGGTCATGGATCATATATCGTCCACACAATCTGATCAGGAGTTGGTTGCCGCAACATTATATGATCGGCATTATTTCGCCGCAATTGTTGAGCGGTATCAGGTACCACTGCGAAGATACATCATGCGTCTCGGCTGTCGCAGTGAACACGATGCTGACGACATTCTCCAAGAACTTTTTATTAAGTGTTATGTTCATCTCAACGAATATGACACCTCTCTTAAGTTTTCTTCTTGGCTCTATAGAATTGCCCACAACGAGACCATAAGTTTCTTTCGCAAAAAGAAGTCGCGACCGAAAGTTGTGGAAGCTGAAGAAGACTTAAAGCTTTTTGAAAACATTCCCGATGCAGAGAATTTCATTGACGAGTTGGTGAAAGAAGCCGATGGCAAGGAGATGCGGGACGCATTAGATCGCGTTGACGAAAAATATCGGGCTGTACTCGTTCTCAGATTTTTTGAAGAAAAAAGCTATACTGAAATATCAGACATCATGAAGATACCAGAAGGAACTGTTGCGACATACATCAACCGAGGAAAGAGGGAGTTGAAAGGCATCCTCTTACAAAAACGTACTACTAGTATATAAGACTATGAATGAAAACCTACCCGAAGACATCATGCAGGCAATTGAGGAGCGCGAGCTGAAGCCCGCTCCGCGCTGGCATTTCCTGCTCAAACGAAGTGTATTTTGGACTCTCGCAAGCTGTGCCGTCTTGCTTGGAGGCGTCGCGGTTGCGGTGATTATTTTTGTTTATTTTGATCATGACACCGAAGGCATGGTCTATCTGAATCAAAGTCTCGTGGATAATATACTGATGACCATTCCGTATTTTTGGCTCGTCTCGCTTTCGCTTCTGGTCGCGCTCACGCACCTGAGCATTCGTCACACAAAGGGCGGGTATCGATATGGGATTCTGCGAGTAGCCGGGATTGCGCTTATGACAAGCGTCGCCTTGGGTTTTGTGTTTGATGAATTTGATGCAGGTAAGATCATCAACGAATCTCTCAACGAATCTATCCCTTACTACAACTCTCTGGTGTACACGTCTACAGATGAGTGGTCACAGCCAGATAAGGGATTACTCGGCGGTACGGTTCTTTCGGTCGCTGATGCAGAGGGCGTGTACATATTAGATTTTCGCAAAAAACAATGGCATATCAACCTGGAAAGGTTTGATGAGGAGGATATCAGCCTGGTGCCAAGACAGGGTGAGCGGCTCAAGGCAGTAGGCAAAGATCTCGGGAATAATACATTTCAAGCGGAGCAAGTGTTTCCGTGGAAAAAGTAGGATGCGACCAATTTTACTTTGCTGTAATCAGCTTAGTAAAATGGAAGTACTCTTGTGGTGTGACCAATCTCACTTATGTCTCACTTATGCGCTACTCCGCATAAGCAAAATGGAAATGCTCTTGTGGTGCGACCAATTTTGCTTTGCTGAAATCAGCTTAGTAAAATGGGAGTACTCTTGTGGTGAAAGGAAATAGGGACGGGGTGCGTACTAAGTACATACCCCCAGATACTGCCTAGATTTTGGGTCGTAGGGATCAGCATAATAGTATTATATAATAGATATACATTTTCTCATGAACATTTTTAAAAATAAGGTTTTCCTAGGGGCAGCCGTGGTAATCGTCGCAGGAGGCGGGTATTGGTACTGGTCTTCTGTCCACAAAGCATCTCTGCCTCCACAATACGTGACCACAAAAGTACAACGCGGAACTATCGCTGTTTCGGTCACGGGGAGCGGCCAAATCTCGGCTTCCAATCAAATCAACGTTCAACCGCAGATCTCGGGCACTATTACTGCAGTCCCTGTTAAGAATAATCAAAACGTAGTTGCCGGAGATATTCTCTTCAGCTTAGACACCATTAGCGACGTACGTGCGGTGCAAAAAGCTGAAGAAAATTTGCAAGGTGCCGAACTCGCATTGCAAACACTAGAGCAGCCAGCAACGGCTTCTTCTATTTTGCAAGCACAGCAGGCACTGCTACAAGCACAGCAGGCACTTCAAATTAGTCAAAATAACCCCGCGAGAGACTACGAAAGTGCTTACACCGACCTCTCAAGTGTATTCCTGGATATTACTGGTGTGATGACTGGGCTTAATAAAGTTCTCTATGGCACGACGGTAAGCACACCGCAAACCAATATTGATGCTTACGCAAACTTAATTCGCGCCTACTACCCCAATGCTTCAGAAGACAAGCAAAACGTCATAGCGAGTTATCAAACAGCACTGACAGCCTATAATAAAAACTTTGCGAACTACAAAAATTCAAACGTGTATGCGAGTACCTCTACCATCGAATCACTCCTCGGCGAAACATACGCTACACTCAGGGCAGTCTCGGTAGCGAATGGCAACGCTAAAAATCTTCTCGATACCGTACAGAACTACCTTCAATCATATAGCCAAGAGATACCTCCGCAGGTTCCTGCTGATGTATCAAACATGCAGTCTTACATAAAGACCGTCAACGGTCACCTCGCGGCTATCACTAAAATCCAAAATTTGATCCAAACAGATAAGCGAGCCATAACCGTCTCCGCACTCGCTCTCTCACAGACCGAAGCCGCACTCACCCAACTTAAAAATGGTCCGACACAGCTTGCCATTCAAACGCAGCATCTAGCCATCACACAAGCCAAAAATGCACTCGCTCAAGCAAAACAAAATCTGGCATATGACTATATAAGAGCGCCATTTAGCGGCGTTATAACGAACGTGACTGCAAAAGTGGGGCAGCCTGTTTCTCGCGCTGATATTTTAGCCATACTGTTGGGAAATAAGAAGATTGCCAAGGCAACGCTGAACGAGGTGGACATTGCGGATGTAAAAATCGGGCAAAAAGCAGAGATCACATTTGATGCATTGCCCGACACTACCCTTAAGGGCAAGGTATCTCAAATTGATGCGCTAGGCACTGTGGTGCAGGGAGTCGTTAGTTTTGTTGCCTATGTCACACTTGATGAAGGCGATCCGTCCGTAAAGGCTGGTATGACCGACAACGTCACCATCACCACAAAAGAAAAATCAGGCGTTCTTTTTGTTCCCAATTCGGCGATACTCAATCAGCAAGACGGGACATACATAGAAGTAATAGGTGCCGATGGCAAGCCTTATATGACTAAGGTAGAAAAAGGTATTGCGAATGAGCGGAGTACAGAAATAGTATCCGGATTACATGAGGGTGACACCATCGTGACACAACCCAATACTGAAACAGACGCTCAAGGTAATAGTCCACAATTACCGGGATTGGACTCCGCGACACAGACCGGATTACCTCCCGCCGAATCGGCAATTTAATCGTTATATAATCGATTGAATTCTTATGGAAAGAATAAAACATCAAAACACGATTGATATACGACATATCTCCAAGACGTATGTCATGGGCAACGACAATACCATGACCGCTCTCAAGGATGTCTCACTCCAAGTAGCGGCAGGCGAATTTGTTTCTATTACGGGGGCTTCCGGTTCCGGCAAATCAACCTTGATGCATATACTTGGGCTTCTCGATACCCCATCATCTGGGAAATACATGTTGGACAACGTGGATACGAGCGTACTCTCTGATGATGCACTGGCACAGGTGCGTAATGAGAAAATAGGATTTGTATTTCAAGAATTCAACCTTCTGCCGCGTTCAACCGTTTTTCGCAATGTATGCATTCCGCTCATCTATGCGGGGACGCAGGAAGCCGAGATTGAGTCAATGGCAAAGAGTGCCTTGCTCTCCGCAGCTCTTCCCGAGCAATGGTGGACGCATCATTCCAACCAGCTCTCTGGCGGGCAAAGACAGCGGGTGGCCATTGCGCGCGCGCTCGTCAACAATCCGGCGCTCATCCTGGCTGACGAACCTACGGGCAACCTGGATTCAAAGACGAGCAAAGCCGTCCTCGATACTTTTCGACAACTCCACAAAAGCGGCCGCACCATCATACTCATTACCCACGAAATGAGCATAGCGGAATCTGCTGATAGAATTATTCACATCCGTGATGGAGAAATCATATCCGATAGAAAAAGCACCAAATCAAGCATATGAAAAAGCAAAAAACAATTTCTCCATGGAAACTTTTTCTTGAATCACTTTCCTCACTGACGGTGAATAAGACGCGTTCGGGGCTCACCATTTTAGGCATCATTATAGGAATCGGCTCGGTCATTGCAATGATTTCGGTCGGACAGGGTGCAAAAGATGTGATCGCGCAAAACATCCAATCAATCGGCTCAAACCTCGTCGTCGTGGTCCCGAAGGCCAAACCCATTCCGGGCTCGCTCGTAAATCAAGGCGACGGCTCTCGCACACTGCGTCAGGACGATGCAAACGCAATGCAAGAGAAACTTACAATGGTAAAAGCTATCGCACCCGAGATTTCCTTGATATATCAAGTTGTTGCAAAAGACAAGAACGTGAATGCTACAGTTATCGGAACGGTGCCTGCATACCAAACGGTACGCAAAAGCACCATTGAAGTTGGTTCATTTATTTCTGACAGCCATGTAAAGAGCTTTTCTCGCGTTGCCGTCTTGGGATCTGCGGTCAGGGATAATTTATTTGGAACCGGCGTAGATCCGGTGGGCAAACAAATTCGCATCGATGGCGAAACCGCGTTTAAGGTGATCGGTGTCATCAAAGCGAAAGGAGGGAGAGGGACCCTCAATCAGGACAATATGGTATTCGTACCCGTGTCTGCCATACAACAATTTCTCGAGGGAGATAAATTCTTGACCACCATCAACATCGAAGCAATAGATGAGAAATCGATCCCTGCGGTAGAGCGGCAGGTGACCGCCATATTACTCGAACGACACAAGATCGCTGATCTCGTTGATGCAAATTTCAGCGTTCTCAATCAAAAAGATCTCGTCGCTACTGCTTCATCTGTGGCAAATATTTTTACCGCCCTGCTCGCTTCTGTTGCAAGTATTTCGCTTTTGGTGGGAGGTATCGGGATTATGAACATGATGCTTATGAATGTTACCGAACGAACAAGAGAAATAGGACTCCGTAAAGCACTCGGTGCACGTAAAAGGGATATTGCTGGTCAATTTCTGTTTGAGTCGATATTAGTGACATTTTTGGGCGGACTCGCAGGAATCGCTTTCGGGTGGGTAATTGCAGAAGTGATTTCGAGGCTTGCTCACCTTCCGACGACTGTCACGTGGTCCTCTGTTCTACTCGCAGTCGGTGTATCAGCGGCGATAGGAATTATCTTTGGATATTACCCCGCACTGAAAGCGGCGCGGCTAAACCCGATAGTCGCGCTACGTTTTGAATAAGGGTTTGGTTTTGAGCAATGCAAAGTAATTTTTGCTTCACTTACTGTTGTGACCAATCTCACTTATGCGCTACTCCGCATAAGCAAAATGGAAGTACTCTTGTGGTGAAAGGAAACAGAGACGGGGTGCGTAATAGTAATTGAAAGGTCGATACATTAAGAATACACCTAACTAATACAAAATTATGAAAAACAAAGGATATCTCGGACTACTCGGCATTCCTATTGCGCTTCTTGGCGTTGTCGGAAGCGTAGCTTTCGCACAGACCAATACTCCACAGTCGCCATCCTCGGTACAGTCCGCACAGCAGGCACCAGCTGACAAAGAAGTGGCGGATAGAGATGAACAAGCGAACACTCCGGAGCTAGAAGTAAAAGCGAAAATCACTGCTGATACGGCAGTGCAAACAGCTCTCAAGGCGCATCCTGGGCAATTACGTGAAACTAAGCTCGAGACCGATGATGGTCCGCTCGTCTACAGTGTCATGATCCTAAATGGGGTCAAGCAGTACGAGGTCCGCGTCGACGCGGCATCTGGTGCCATCCTCTCTAATCAACTTGACGAAGCCGACTACCACAACGACTTGAATGAGCAGGAAACAAACTAAAGTAGTTGACGCCGTGCATGCGTACGCATGGTCACACAACAATACTCAATATTGAGTATTGTTGTGTATGCAAGAACATTTTAAGAGTTGAAAATTTTAATACCCATCCATAATTAGTCTTTTCCGAATCAGTTCCCAAAGAACGACCACCACTCTCTGTACCGCCATTTTCTAAGGCAGGGTACCACTAATAAAATTTAGGTCGGCTTCAGGGCAAAGCTCGTATCTTGAAAACTTACGCAATACGAAGGGACGGTATTACTTGGGGATGGTATAATATCAAAAAACGAAGTTACCTATAACCTCGTTTTTTTTATTGAATATAAACGACCGATGATATAATTTTGTCATATGAACAATATCGAATGTGAGGTGCGCTGTTTGTTAAGTGAGGATGAATACGAAACCTTACTCGGCCAATTCAAGGATGTTGCGGTGTTTGAGGGCGCTGATGAACAGGTGACGTATTATTTCGACTCTAAGGAGGATCTGCGCATTCAAAAAAATGAGCACTATGCGAAGGTGTGGCTCAAGAAGGGGGCGCTACACGATGACCACAGGGAGGAAATCGAGATAAAAGTCCCGAAAGAAGATTTTGAAAAACTTGAGCAGCTCTTTCTTCTGCTTGGATACAATATCTCCATAAAATGGTTCCGCACGAGGAATTCTTTCAAGTGGGGAGATATTGATGTCGCACTCGACCAGACCCGCGGCTACGGTCACATCCTCGAACTCGAGAAACTTACGAATGACGAAAAGAAAGAAAGCACAGTTCACTACTTAAAGAGCAAGCTTGTCCAGCTTGGACTTGAGCAGACTCCCAAAGAAACGTTTGATCAGAAGTATCAATACTACAAAGAACACTGGCAGGAAATAATGTAGTTTAATTCAGTCTCATGACCTGCACAAACAGATGAGATTCGCATTTTTTCCGCCCGAATGATGTTGGGAAAGCCGTACGTGCTGGTACACCACGAGAGTACTTCCATTTTTCTAAGCGGACTACCTCTAAGAAAAATTTGGTCGCCGCTTCCCGACTCATTTGGGAGTGAGGAGTGGGGTGGGACCCACTCCAGAAGACTCATTGAGGGCTTTGTCCTCAAAAAGACCCAATGAGTGGACAGTTCCTGTAAGGAAAATGCGAAGATCGCTGTTCTGTGAAGGTCAGTAAGTCGAATAACTTTACTGCAAGTAAATTGCGATAATGTATCATGAGTATGACGCATGAAAGCATATTTTCCAGTTTTAAATTTCCTATATCGTAGCCTTGTCGCCGTGGAGGGCATTACCGGTAAGCGCATCGAGGGAGCACAAATGATCGTTCTTAAAGCCGACCATGTTTTGCTTATTAAACCTACTTATCGACCACACTGGGAGTTCCCCGGTGGAAAGATCGAGAAGATGGAGACCCCTGAAACCGCAGCAGTACGGGAAACCAAAGAAGAAGCCAGAATATTCGTAAAAAAAATTGCTCGTAAGTTGGGTACTTATAACGACCACTACCTCAACCGGTCGGTCGTCATCCACGTCTACATAGCTCTGATCTGGGAAGAACTCGATCTGTGGAAACCCGGAATGGAAATATCACGCAGGGGCTTCTTTCCACTCCATGATCTTCCGGAAGATATTTCCCAATCAACACTGCTTCGTTTAAATGAGCTCGCGATGAATACAGACAAAGAATTTGCGGGTGAATGGCAGTAGGGTAGCAAAGAGTTGTATACTGAGCTTATGGATAACTCACACGTTAAATTAAGCGAATTCAGCCAGCACCTCTCGTCGGCGGATCTTGCACGCGCACTGCGTTCACGTGTGCAAGATGGCAAGATCACATTCGATTTTTCGGGCATACAATCTGTGAGCACGGCATTCTTTGAGGAACTGTTCGGTAAGCTACTTGAGTCGTACGGGGAAGAAATGTTTAACCAACACGTTGGTTGGACAGGGCTTTCGGTTGGGCAGAATCAAATGCTCTCGGATGTACTTAGTAAGCACAAGCACAAACGCTAATAATAGTGGAAATGTATCCTTTTGCTCATGATATAATCCCAAGATGATAACCCCTGAGTTTGAGGAGGAATACAAAAAGTTAAATGTTAGGCAAAAGAAAGCAGTCGATGCTATCGACGGGCCAGTTATGGTAGTTGCTGGCCCAGGCACTGGCAAGACGCAGGTGCTCGCACTTCGAGTGGTGAATATTCTACAAAACCGAGAAGTTTCTCCTCACAATATTCTCTGTCTGACATTCACGGAGAACGGTGCGATAAACATGCGCGAACGTCTGCATAAGTTCATCAAGCAGGATGCGTATCGTGTCGGCATCTATACATTCCATGCATTTTGTAATTCTGTTATCACGCGGTATCCAGAATATTTTTATAATGCTGCAACTTACTCGCAAGCAACCGATCTCGACAGAATTGAGATCATCGAGGGGATATTCTCAACGCTCCCTCACGGGCACTCACTTGCGAGCTTTCACCCAGAGAAAGGATTCGTGTACTTGCGCGACACCATTGACCGCATTAAGCACATCAAAAGCGGCGGCTTTACGCCACATGAGTATATTGCAATACTTGATACGCTCGAAAAGGAGTATGCGCCAATAAATAAGATATTAGCTGGTTGGCCCCTAGGTCGAGCAAGTATCAAGAAACTCGACGAACTATTGCCGATACAAGCAGCGATTTCACATATCGCATCGCGTGATAATTCGACCACAGCACTTTTTTTGGCAAAGACACTTTCGCTCGCCATTGATGATGCGCGCAATATGGAAAAGATGGAACCTGTTTCTGGCTGGAAAAAGAGATATACGGTAAAGGATGAAGAGACGATTCTCCTCAAGGATTCGCAAAATTTTGAAAAAATAAAAGCAGTAGGTGAGATATATCGTGCGTACTCGGATGGACTACATAAAAAGGGTCTGTATGACTACGACGACATGATCATCGAAGTCGCACATGCACTCCGCGACAATAGCATCTTGCGAAATGAGCTCGAAGAGCAGTATCAGTATATTCTTATAGATGAGTTTCAGGACACGAACGAAGCGCAAATGAACCTCGTTCGCGCCATAACCTCGAGCTATATTCACGAAGGCCGCCCCAATGTGATGGTGGTAGGCGACGACGATCAGGCAATTTATAAGTTCCAAGGTGCTGAAATATCCAATATTACTGAGTTCAGAGACAAGACATTTAAAGATACAACGACAATAGTTCTCGACACCAACTATCGCTCGCATAAGCAGATACTTGATTATGCGCGCACGGTCGTACTGCAAGGCGACAATCGCCTCGAAAAGCATTACAAAGACATCAGCAAAGAACTTACACAAGGGAATGCCACGGTTCCCAAAGGCACCCTAGAGATAGCGCGCCACAACTCAGACATCGAAGAGTATGCCACATTGGCGAAGACACTCAGAAAGCTTTTGGATAACAACATTAACCCTGAAGATATAGCGATATTGGGGCGAAACCACCGCGAACTCAAGGCAATGCTTCCGTATCTTGATCAGCTTGAGATACCCTACGAATACATTAAAAAGGCGAATGTGTTCGATGAGGTGCACGTTAAAGAGCTGGTTAATGTTTGTGACTACATTTCATCGGTATCTGGTACTGGCGAACGAAAAGACTTTCTGCTACCCAGCATTCTTTCATATCCCTATCTCAAAATCCCGCGTGCAAATATCTTTGATATCGCAATAAAGGCTAAAGAAGGAAATCTTTCGTGGGCCGAGGTTATACAAAAATATGATAATGAGGAAGTAAAAAAAGTACATACGCTTCTCGCAGAGCTATCATCGGAAGCGTTAACTTCACCACTCGAGCACCTGCTCGAGTCGTTTATGCAAAAGTCCGGATTCAAAGAACATTATTTTGGCAAGAATATAATGAAAGAGCATCCCGGAACATATATCCATTTCCTTGCATCGCTCAAGACATTTATCGAAGGATTGCGTGAGTGGCGAGAAGGTGAGGAGTTGTTCGTCTCTGACGTGGCGCCGTTTGTTGCGATGCATCGCGAGCACGACATTACGCTTGTGTCTGAGTCTCCATTTATGAAGGCAGAGCATGCAGTACAGATAATGACCGCACACGCTGCAAAGGGTCTTGAGTTCTCGGTGGTATTCATTATCGCAGCCCATGACGAGCTGTGGACTAAGGGAGCACGCGCAAACAAGGCACCATTGCCATCACCACTTGTCCCGCTTCTAACTCCTGCGGGGGACATGGAAGATGACTTTATCAGACTGCTCTACGTCGCTATCACCCGCGCGAAGCACTCACTTTATATTTCAGGTCACAAGCCTCTCGTGCGCTATCTCTCACAAGATGAAAAGCACGAAGAGATAACATCTGACGAAGAGCTCGACATAAGTGCGCACGAAAATGCGCTCGCAATCGTGGGAGCCCCTTATAAGGAGGATGAGTGGGCTGTACTTAAACGCTTGATAAAGGACTATCGTATGTCGGTGACGCACATGAACAACTTTGTGAATGTTATCGAGGGAGGCCCGTTATACTTCATCGAGCAGAATCTATTACGATTTCCTCAGCCTAAGAATGTGGCTGGAGTATTCGGGACTGCCATCGATCGCGCGCTTACTGAGTTCATCATGTACCCCAAGTACAATGCAGGTGAAATCCCACCACTCAAGCATCTGCTTGGAATATTCAATAAACAGCTCGCCAAGGAACGCTTGCCTAGACACGAATTCAAAAAACAAGAAAAGCGCGGAACAGACGTTCTCACAGACTATCACGCAAAACGTGAGGGATATTTTGATATTACTGACGAAGTACAAGTAGACATGAAGAGCGAGGGCGTAGTCATCGGCAATGCAGTGCTATCGGGCAAGATCGACCTCTTGCGCACAAAAGATAATGCATATGATGTTGTCGATTTTAAAACCGGTCGCGACTACGACACTTGGGAGGCCCCAAAGCGAAGCGATGCCGACAAAATAAAACTTCATAAATATAAGCAGCAGCTGATCTACTACAAAATATTACTTGAAAATTCTTCACATTATAAACTTCCTGTGCAGAGCCTTTCGCTTGAGTTCGTTGAAAGCATCATTGACGGTGATGAACCAGTCACACTCTTCTATGAACCAAGCACCGATGAGGTGGAGAGCGTCAAAAAGCTCATTCAGGCAGTTTATAAGAAGATCGTAGAACTCGATTTTCCTGACATCAGCAAATATGAGTCAAACATCACTGGGGTCATCCAATTCGAAGATGACCTAATTGAAGGGAAGATATAATATATGAATATACCAAAAAACTGGGTGAAAAAAAATCGGGCTTTTTCAAGTAGGAGTTTGGTAACAGTTTTGATGAGCTAGAACGCACACTTGACATTTTAGCAACTGTAAAGTAAGATAGAAAAAGAAATAAACAACATAATATTAAGTGGGCATATGGCCAAACGGCTGTTTTTTTGCTCTTTGAAAACTTGAGAAGGAATGAATTATGCAAGCCTTGAAGCAAATTCTTAAAGTTTTGCTATGCTTTTTTGCCATAGTTACAACATCTGAAGCGACGAACTATGTCGTTAAGAAGGGTGACAACCTTACTAAGGTCGCAATACAGTTTGACACTTCTGTCGAAACAATTGTGACCGAAAATGAGATTAAAAACCCTAACCATATTGAGGTCGGACAGAAACTTGTTATTGCAGATAGATTGAACTCTCCACAGTCAGCTAAAGTAGAGGGAGAACAGCCTAACGCGAAAAAGGTATATCTCTGGAGTCATCTCGGTGGGGACAAATGTAACAATTGCGATGTGCATCAGTTTTTGAAAGCAAACTACCCAAAAGACATTGCGCCATTATTAGAGGTGATTGCGACCGGAAGATACCTGTCTATAAGTGGCGATACTTTAGAAAGCATATCGGTATGGTCAGGAAATTCAGTCGAGACGCTAACTACTGTCAATAAAGAATTTGATTCAAAGAGAAAAAATCAACTCCTGGTTTCACTTCAAAATCTTCCGGCAGAGTTGCAGGGTGAAGTTATCAAAACAACCGTTGCAACAGGAGACTGCTTCGAAATAATGATGTTTGGCAAAAATAAAACAGTGCCAAATGTTTGTGCTAAATGGAAGCATTCACCCGCTACAGCAGTTGAATACCGTGTCACAAAAAATGGCACAACATATTCGCTAGTAAAAGTAGATGCATGCGGTAATTGGGCTAAACGCAAACAAGGAACATTACCAGTTTTAGAAAAAATTGACGCGTTGCTGATTACCCGCCTTGCACAGGGGAATCTGGATACAAAAGTTGTCTTACCTGAACCACCTGTCATTGTTCCAAAAGTACTAGTATGGGAAATAAAGCAGGAAGCACCGCAAATAGTGGATGTCTTACCTGAACCAAGAATTATTGTTCCAAAAGTACTGGTATGGGAAATAAAGCAGGAAGCACCGCTAGTAGTGGTACCTGAAGAGGTGACAGAGATTAAACCAATTTCACCGCTAAATCCTCCTCTGGAAGAAGTGGCGCTAGCCATACATTTTGAGACGGTACATATTTGTAATGTTTGTCCTGAAATTAAATCTGCATACACTTTTCTTGCACTTCCCTATGGGACTTTGTCGGAGAATCCTAACGTACGTAAATTCTACGAGAGCATTGATAAATTAGACACAAAAGGAGGTGCAAATACAATTTTGTCTGGAGGAAGTTTTCTCCTGACAAAAGATGGAAAACCCGTAACAACCCGTAACAACCCCTAAGTTTTAGATTTCAACCCACAAGGATACAGAATGATCACTTCAAGAAAAATTGTAATTGCCACATGCGCCGCGTTTGTATTTCTCCAGCCTTCCGTATCGTCGGCAGGTGGAGATGATCCACTACATCCAAGCTACCATCGCCACCCTCAAACTGACGTCGGAACCAACAGAGTTCCAGTAATCCAGAATGCTACACTAAATCAAACTGCCATAATTAATCAAAATGTGGTTATTAAGCCAGTAATATTGAATACAATAGTCCAGAAACCTACAACTAATGCTGGGAATATTGACAATAGAAGTCAGGCGGACGGCGGTGATGTGAATATTGCAAAAGGCGCTCTTAGCCCGAGTGCAGAAGTTAATTTTGCGACAGGAGCTGTTAAGGGAGGTGCCGGTGGTAACGCATATGCAATTATCCAAAAAGATGCGGTCAATAATCAAGTTGAGGCAACCGGCGGTAGTGTCAACAATTCAGGAAACTCAAAAATCGTCGATTCCGGTAATTCAACAGTGAATGTGACGGTTGCTGCACCACAAAAACCTGAAACTGTTCGCGCAATTGCTACCACGCCAACATCGACTGCGCTTAGCTTCGTGGCACCGCAATCATTCTACTCGGCAGGGGTACCTATTGATGTTCTATCCGACAAGTGGGGACAGGTGGTAGATCTACATTGCTCAATGCAAGTGAGTGGCGAGAAAAATACCATCTACGATGAACGCAGGTCAGTATATATTATTGCAACACTTGATGATCAAGTAAAATCGCTCGGCACTGATCGTGGCCTGACTCCAAAAGTAGACATCATATCCGTAAATCCGCTCTCCAATACAAAGAGCGGAAAGTGTCTATGTATTGGAACTGTTGTAATTAAAAGTTCTACTGACCCAGACAAAGCCCGCTGGAACACACGCCAATCAATGCTGGCAGAACTTGCTCAATGGTTAGCAAGAAACATACGAGGGTTTAAAGGGCTTAAAGTAGTGCCTCTGGTCGCTTACGACAAAATAACGGCGGCACAAGTGGGCTCCTTGGGCATCGGAGCAGGTGTTTCCATGGCATTCACAAGTGGCATCGCCATGGCTGCCCCTTCCATAGGTAAATCGAGTGGAATTAGTCACGATGTTCCCGCAATCCAGATTTTTGCGATTGTTCTTGGCACAATTGATGGCGAGGATGCGCCTCCGGGAGCTCGTACAGCAGACTTCGCTTCACTCATGAGTGATATCGCTGGTCTTCCGAACGTATCAAGCTGGGGGAATTCGGCAGTTGTGCACAGCGAAGCTTCTCAGGTTAAATAAAGTACACTTGTTCATTTAGTAAAATTTTAGTTCAGCCCCGCCAACATGGCGGGGTTTTTTTATGTCGCAAAATAAAATAGATAGAAAATGTCGCAGATTTCAATCGCGCTCTCATATTTGAGGAACAACATCAGGACTTTATCGACATGCTAGATCAAATAACAAAGCGTAGGCATAGCGCTGCGCTCGACCAATTTGAGCACTACTCTATAGGCCAAGGGGGTCTCCCTTAAACACCACCATTTGTAGGTGTTTGTTTTTATCCAGACTTTGTCATATTCTGTGAAGATGCGATTTCATGTTATATCCCTTTTTCCTGAAACGGTTGAAGCGTACGCGAATGCGTCTATTTTGGGGCGTGCACAGGAAGCTAAGCTTATGAGCATGAAGTATTACAATCCACGCGATTTTACAAAAGACAAATGGAAGCGAGTGGATAAGCGTCCGTATGCCGGTGGCCCCGGGATGGTCCTTGAACCGGAGTCACTCCTTAAGGCGGTCGCGAAAGCCCAAGGAAGAAAATCAGCGAAGAAAACTAAACGCACCAAGACCGTCTTCTTTGCAACCGACGGAAAGCAGTTTACCAACGCCTTGGCCAGAAAATGGGCGAAGGATTATGACGACATTATCTTCATCTGCGGACGCTACGAGGGAATTGATGCGCGAGTACAGAAGATAACAAAAGCGGAAAAGATATCTGTCGGACCATTTGTGCTCACAGGAGGGGAGATACCCGCGATGATCGTGATCGACGCGGTCGCGCGCCAGATCGAAGGTGTGCTCGGCTCATTTGATTCCGTCGAAGAAGAACGTACTGCATCCCCCGATGTCTACACCCGCCCTGAGATTCTCCTGTGGAAAGGCAAAAAATACAGAGTCCCCAAGGTTCTTCTCGGCGGGAATCACAAAAAAATTGAAGAATGGAAACAAGAACAACTCTCACGTAATAATAAAAATATAAAGGAAGTATTGCGCACGACGCGCGAAGTGCAAAACAGGAGTGTCCTCACCATGCCCCAAACTCGTAGCAAGAAGAAACAACTCAAGAAAAAATAACCTACAATATGAGCGAGAAATCACCACAGCAGGAAGAGTTAACGCCGGAAGAAAAATTTGCACAAATGTACGAAGGTGCAAGTCTTATTCCCATTACTTATGCAGATTTGCCACCAGAAGCGGTCACACACTTTGAAGCAAATAGCGAAAAATATATTTTACCCAAAGAGTATATACCCGGAAATTTTTCTCATATCTATCTTTTGACTCACCCTGATGGCAGTGAGACATACATAGCGGAGCAGATAAAAAATTATGGTGAAGGTAAAGATACTGAAGCACTTGCCTATTTCATGGACTATATCGACGGAAAACCAGCAGGGTATGGTGAGTTACGCAATAATATCTCAAATCAAAATAATTATTTTCGCGGGAAACCCTTTGTGGGATTTACGCGCACTTATTCACCCGAAGATCAGGAATCAGGCGGAAATGATTTTCAAAAACAAGGATTGGGTGAACGAAGGTTGTTTGAAATGAATGCATATACTGAGTCGCGTTTCGGTGCGGCACTTCATTCGGATTCTAACATTACTCCCGAAGCAGAAAGGGTGTGGCAGCGATTTGTAAAGGAGGGTAAAGCGGAAGCATATGTACAGCCGAAAACTCGTGACGGTAATGATGTCATCCGTTATAGAATGAAATAATATGAACTGTCCTGTCGATCACTCACCGCTTCGTAGTCACACTGAACATGAGATAACACTCGATGTGTGTGAGCGTTGCAACGGCGTGTGGTTCGACAACCTAGAGTTCGGCAAGGCGGCGAAGTTATACAGCAAAGAGCTTCCGCCTGCAAAGGGGAAAGAGGTACATTCAACAATATATTGCAACACCTGTATCACGATAGAATACCTCAACCGGTGTTAATCCGCCAAGTCGCTTGCGTGGACGAGTGTTTATG